>NZ_JAMSHL010000040.1:0-16254 GCF_026521175.1 Aminobacter sp. MET-1
GCCGAAGGACGGCACCAGCACAGGCAGCACGCCGGCACCCGAAATTGCCGCCTCCAGATATTGCTGGGGCGCTGCATGCCAAGTGTAGTTCTCGAACTGCTTGACGTCTGTCGACACGGCGACGAGCGGCTGGTGCATGATGGGGCTCAAATCCTCTTGGAAAGCAGGCTGCTTCCTTGCCCACAAAATAGGCGATCCCAAGGCATTTATCCAACACAAGTTTGCATATCTCGCATGTGCTCGGCGCGCGGGATTAGACTATAGTTTTAGATGCTTGCGCCGGGTTCATATTTTCCGCGGTTCGCTCGCAAACGCTCAGTTTCGCGCGCTTTACTCGCTTCCTTCGCCGTGTATTGTCGGCGGCGGCGTCAGTCTTGGGAGGCCGATAATGTCCCCAACGCCGCATATGTTCTTACGGTCCAGCATGGGAGGATTTTGATGGATCGCCGTTCATTTATCAGGAAAGCCGGCACGACTGGCGTCGGAGCGGCAGCAGCCGCTGCGACGCTCGCCGCTCCGGCCATTGCCCAGTCCAATCCGAAAGTGACCTGGCGTCTGGCCTCGTCGTTCCCGAAGTCGCTCGACACGATCTACGGTGGCGCCGAAGTGCTGTCGAAGTACCTGTCGGAAGCGACGGACGGCAACTTCACGATCCAGCCCTTTGCCGCCGGCGAAATCGTTCCCGGACTGCAGGCAGCTGACGCGGCCGCTGCGGGCACCGTCGAAGCCTGCCACACGGTGGCATACTACTACTGGGGCAAGGACCCCACGTGGGCACTGGGTGCGGCCGTGCCGTTCTCGCTCAATGCGCGCGGCATCAATGCCTGGCATTATCACGGCGGCGGTATCGACCTGTTCAACGAGTTCCTCGCGACCCAGGGCCTCTACGGCCTGCCCGGCGGCAACACCGGCGTGCAGATGGGCGGCTGGTTCCGCAAGGAGATCAACACTGTCGAGGATCTCAAGGGCCTCAAGTTCCGCGTCGGCGGCTTTGCCGGCAAGGTGCTGGAGAAGCTCGGCGTCGTGCCGCAGCAGCTCGCCGGTGGCGACATCTATCCGGCGCTCGAAAAGGGCACGATCGATGCTGCCGAGTGGGTCGGTCCCTATGACGACGAGAAGCTCGGCTTCCACAAGGTCGCGCCCTACTACTACTATCCCGGCTGGTGGGAAGGTGGCCCGACTGTTCATTTCATGTTCAACAAGGCCAAGGTCGAGGAACTCAGCCCGGCATACAAGTCGCTGCTGCGCACGGCTGCCCAGGCGGCAGACGCCAACATGCTGCAGAAGTACGACCACCTGAACCCGACCGCGATCAAGAGCCTGGTTGCCAACGGCGCGCAGCTGCGTCCGTTCAGCCCGGAAATCCTCTCGGCCTGCTTCGAAGCGGCCAACGGCGTCTACGCCGAAATGGAAGCTTCGAATGCCGGCTTCAAGAAGGTCTGGGACTCGATCAAGGCGTTCCGCAAGGACCACTATCTGTGGGCCCAGATCGCCGAGTACAACTACGACACCTTCATGATGATCCAGCAGCGCAACGGCAAGCTCTAAGCTCGCCGCCACGCCTTGCATCGGAAAGCCCGGGGCTCGCGCCTCGGGCTTTCTCTTTGGGGTCAGGACGAGGCGACTTCGACCAGAACGCCGCCGGGGGCGTTGCAGTAGAAGGTTGTCGACCTTGTGCCGCCGCGGGTCAGTTCCTGGATCTCGCCCGGGGCGAAGCCGGCTGCAGCCAGCTCGGCCTGCTTGACGCGGACAAGCTCCGGACTTTCGACGAAGAAGCCGACATGGAAACCTGCGGGGTAGGGGCCGTCGCTGGTCCCGGGCTTCATCAGGTTGAGCGCGAAGCCGTCGCTGCCGGTCAGGACGGCAAAGGCATCCCGGCCGCGTATGGCGTCGAGCCGGAAGCCGAAATGATCGGCGAAGAATCCGGCGAGGGCCGCCACATCGGACGTGGCGAGGTTGGCGTGGTTGAGTTTCATTGAAGTCTCCTGTTCGGGTTGAATGCGGACAGGATGTGCCGTGCGACCGGAGATCGTGCGCCCCCGAAACAGGGATTGCCATAGACCCGCCGGCCACGCGGCAAATGCCATCGCGGTCCGGCCGTGGGTCCTCCCGCAAGGCGGTGGGCAGGCTTCCCCTGGAGGGAAGTGACCGGACTTACCGAACCGGCCATGTCTTTTTCGGCGAAGGCTGGATAGCAGCATTCCGAAGTTCTGGCAAAGGCGACATCGGGCGGGTGGCTTATGCCTCCCATGTCCATTCGGCCTTTGAGCCGAGGTTAAACACAGGCTGCCATGGCCGGCACTCATCTCCGAGCAAAGAAAAGGCGCCTTTCGGCGCCCTTTTTGCTTTGCGGATCAGTTGAAGCTCGGCGGCTTCGTGAGATCGTTGGCGGGCGCCGGCTGCGCGGGCGCGGTGCCGCCGGCAGGTGCGCCGAGCGGGGGCAGGCCGAGACCGCCACCGAGCCCGGGCATGTCGGGCATCTTGATCTCGATGGTGCTCGGATCGACCACCTTGCCCTTGTAGTGCATCACCATCTGCGGGAAGGCGATGGTCAGGCCGATCATGATGATCTGGATGCAGACGAAGGGCACGGCTCCCCAGTAGATCTGGCCCGTCGTCACCGGCTGGATGTTCTTGCCGGTGATGCGATCGAGATAGGGCACGCGGGCCGCGACCGAGCGCAGATAGAACAGCGCGAAGCCGAAGGGCGGATGCATGAAGCTGGTCTGCATGTTGACGCCCAAGAGCACGCCGAACCAGATCAGGTCGATGCCGAGCTTGTCGGCTGCGGGCGCCAGCAGCGGCACGATGATGAAGGCGAGCTCGAAGAAATCGAGGAAGAACGCCAGCAGGAAGACAAGGATGTTCACTGCGATCAGGAAGCCGATCTCGCCGCCAGGCAACGACACCAGGAGGTGCTCGACCCAGAGGTGGCCGTTGACGCCATAGAACGTCAGCGAGAAGACGCGGGCGCCGATCAGGATGAAGATGACGAAAGACGACAGGCGCGTGGTCGAGGCCAGCGCCTGCTTGATGACGTCGAGGTTGAGCCTGCCCTTGGCGGCGGCCATGACCAACGCGCCGACCGAACCCATGGCGCCGCCTTCCGTCGGCGTGGCGATGCCGAGGAAGATGGTGCCGAGCACCAGGAATATCAGGGCCAGCGGCGGGATCAGCACGATGATGACCTGCTGGGCCAGCCGCGACATCATGTTGAACTTCAGGCCGCGGTCGGCGATGGCGACGACGTAAATGAAGATGATGCCGACGCAGGCGCCGAGGATGTCGGCGTTGGCGCCGTGGGTGGGCGATAGGTAGACATGCGCCGCGTAGGCGATGACAGCGGCCACCGCGAGCGCTACGAACAGAGAGGTCACGCCATGGCCGAGCGTGCGGGCTTCCAGTGGAAGCGCTGGCATCGATTTCGGCCGGATGATCGACATCAGCAGGATGTAGCCCATATAGAGGCCGGTGAGCACGAGGCCGGGGATCAGCGCGCCCTTGTACATGTCGCCGACCGAACGGCCGAGCTGGTCGGCCAGCACGATGAGCACGAGTGAGGGCGGGATGATCTGGGCGAGCGTGCCGGACGCCGCGATGACGCCCGATGCAAGCCTGCGGTCATAGCCGTAGCGCAGCATGATCGGCAGCGAGATCAGGCCCATGGCGATGACCGATGCTGCGACCACGCCCGTGGTGGCTGCCAGAAGCGCTCCGACGAAGATGACGGCATAGGCAAGACCGCCGCGGATCGGGCCGAACAGCTGGCCGATGGTGTCGAGCAGGTCCTCGGCCATGCCGGAGCGTTCGAGCACGATGCCCATGAATGTGAAGAACGGGATCGCCAGCAGCGTCTCGTTCGCCATCACCCCCCAGAAACGTTCGGGCAAGGCATAGAGCAATGGCCAGGAAAGATTGATCGAGCCGCCCGACAGCGGGGCGAGTTCGACGCCGATGAGGAAGAACAGCAGGCCGTTGGCGGCCAGCGAAAAGGCAACGGGATAGCCGATCAGCAGAAAGATGATCAGCGAGAGGAACATGATCGGCGCCATGTTCTGGGCGATGAACTCCATCATGAGCGCACCTCGTCGGCCAGGGCCTTGCCTTCGAGTTCGGCGGCCTCATGGGCCGAAACGAAAGGATTGGGGTCCTCCAGGTCGCCGCGCATGATTGCAATCTTCTTGATGATCTCGGACACGCCCTGGAAGAATAGCTGGATGAAGCCCACCAGCAGCAGCGCCTTGGCCGGCCACAGGATCAGGCCGCCGGCGCTGGACGACATTTCGCCCGAGCGGAACGACAGGCTGACATAGGGGACGAAGTAGAAGATCATCAGGATGACGAAGGGCATCAGGAACAGCAGGTGCCCGAGCAGGTCGATCCAGTGCTGCACCCGGCGCGAGAACATGCCGTAAACGATGTCGATGCGGATGTGCTCGTTCTGCTTCAGCGTGTAGGCGGCGGCCAGCATGAAGGCGGCGCCGAACAGGTACCACTGCAGTTCCAGCCAAGCGTTGGAAGACATGTTGAAGGTCTTGCGAACGATCGCATTGCCGGCGCTGACCAGGATGGCGACCAGGATCGCCCAGGAAATGGTTTTGCCGATTATCTCATTTATGCGGTCAATAAGTCTGGATAGAGCCAGCAGCCCTGCCATGCATTCCTCCCTTATTTAGCGGGGCGGCGTTGGCTCCCCGTTGTGGTTTTTTGAGCATGCCCCTTGGTGTTCATGGGTATGCTGCCCGTGGGTGCCGCGTCAACATAACGGGCTTGTGTCGTCAACCGCGACAAAGGCCGCAAAACCGGGGAAAAGGTGGGCTAACCGGAGGGTATTCGACCAAAGTCGAAGCTGTTTTCCATGCCTCAGGCGGAGGCCGGGGCGTCGCGTCGGTCGGCGGTCAGGACCAGCATGGCGGCGAGCAGGCCATACATCCAGGCGTCGCGCCATTCGATCGGGAAGTAGCCGGCCCAGAGTGATTCAGCGATACCGAAGAAAGCCGCGCCGATCGCTGCCCTTGACGGTGCGTAGTAGCTGCCGACAGCTGTGATAAACAGGATCTTCAGGCCGTAGACCAGCCCGGCGCCGAAACCGAGATTGCCGTAATAGAGCGCGGCAAGCACGCCTGCGATGGCTGCACACAGGCCGCCCAACAGAAGCGCGCGATGGAAGACACGACTGACGTCGAGGCCGCAGAGTTCGGCGGCGAACGGATCGTCGGACACGGCCCGCCAATACCGGCCGAAGCGCGAGCGCGACAGATAGATCGCGCCTGCGACGATGAGGCCCGAGGCAATCGCCACATTGATCAGCTGGATGAAGGTCAGCGTCGCCACGAAGGTGCTGCCGCCGGCGAAAACGACAGGCGTTGCCAGTATCGGCGGCAGCCAGAAATCATGGGTGTCGGCCGAGATGCGGCTCAGTTCCATCAGCACGATGAGCACACCGAGCGTGGCGGCGACGATGGAGTTGGGCGATTGGCTGGCCAGCGGCAGGAAGACGGAGCGCGAAAGGAAGCGGCTAAGCAGTGCCGCATAAGCGAGCGCAATCGCGATGCCGAAGGCAATTGTCGCCGGCAATGTCAGCCACAACACCTGATAGCCGTAGACGGCAGCCAGGATCATGGTCTGGCCGCAGAAGGCGAAGAGGCCGCCATAGGCGAGATTGGTCCGCTTGAGCAGCCCGTTGCCCAGCGCATAGCCAAAGGCGAGCAGGCCATAGATGGCCGCCGAATGCACGCCGTTGAGGATCTGTTGCAGGAAGTAGAGCATGCACGTTCCGGCGCGGCGGGATCATCCCCCGCCTCGTGAAATTGCGCTTATGAATCTAACTTGTCAAATTGAGTTTACCAGTTAGATTTGAGCCATGACGGTTTCGTGGACACCTCATCGTTTCTCAGGTGGCGTGCTGGCGCTTGATACGGCCAACACGGTCGTGTTGCGCGGCGATGCCGAGCGCAGTTTCGATCGCTTCGCCGACACGGCCGAGATCCGTCGCTTCGCAGCCGCCGCCAACGAGTTCCGCGCCGACGAGCTGCGGGGCAGGGCACTTGCCGCCGATGATCCGCAGGCGATTGCCGGAAAGGTGATCGCCATTCGCGAGGCGACGGACCGCCTGTTCCGCCGGGCTGCTGCCGACGGAGAGCTGGCAGCTGCGGAGCTGCCAGCGTTTCTCGATGCCTGTGCCCGGGGGCTCGCCGGCTCGGAAGAAACGTTCGCGCCAGGGGCGCCGTTCGGCCGCTCACCGGGGCCGCTCGCCTTCGAGGCCGGGCTCGCGGTCTCGGCGTTGTCGTTGATGTCGGCCGAAAATCTCGCCCGGCTGCGCATCTGCCCGAACTGCCGCTGGCTGTTCATCGACCGCAGCCGCAACGGCAGCCGCATGTGGTGCGACATGGCCGTGTGCGGCAACCGGCAGAAGGCCAGGCGCCACTACAACAGACGCAAGGAGGAGGTGCTCAATGCGTGACCGGACACTCTTGCGCCTTGCCCTGGGATGCGCCGCCCTCGCATTCGTGGCGCTCGCCGGCTGTCGCGAAAGCGGTGGGGAAGGTGAGTTCTTCGAGCTGTCCGGCCGGCTGTTCGTCTTCAACTACCGGGTCGCAACCGTGCGCTACATGGTGACGCTGAAGCCGCTGAGGCCGGTCGGCAACGACGAGGTGGCGGTAGCGAGTTTCGAGAACCCGGCCGGCGGTGAGGCGATCGTCGTGCGCCAGAAGATCTGGCCGATGAACGACAAGGTGACCATCGAAAGCCCGCCGCTGGAATGCCTCGTCAAGGACCGGCCCTACAAGGTGTCGATCGTGATCGAGGACGCCGAGGGCAAGAAAAAACAATCGATCGAAACCACCATGGCCTCGACGCAGGACCAGTCTGACCTGCCCGACAAGCCGCTCGCCGTCGGGCCGTTCTACGACCCCAATCCCGAGCTCAAGGGCCATCCCGACGGGCGGCTGCCGCAAGGGCGCGGCGTCACCTGTCCGCCCGCCGCCTGAGGCCATAGTCGTATCAGAACCGGTGCACGGAATTGGTTTGACGCGACAGGCGCGCCCGGAAAAGCTATTCCTGAGCTACCCATGGTCAGCCACTGCACCGAATCGAGCGCGGCTGGGGCACAGGAAATGCGCATGACCCTTCACGACGTGGCTCTCGACGACAAGTTCGATCTTGGCAAGGAGCGTGTCTTTCTCTCCGGTGCCCAGGCCGTTGTGCGCATGCTCTTGATGCAGCGCGAGCGCGACCGTCTTGCCGGCCTCGACACTGCGGGCTTCGTCTCGGGCTATCGCGGCTCGCCGCTCGGCGGGCTCGACATGCAATTGTGGAAGGCCAAGTCCCAGCTCGCCCAGTCCAACGTTGTCTTCCAGCCCGGCCTCAACGAGGAGCTGGCCGCGACGGCCTGCTGGGGTTCGCAGCAGGCAGAACTGCTCGGCGAAGGCAAGCACGACGGCGTCTTCTCGGTCTGGTACGGCAAGGGCCCCGGCGTCGACCGCTCGGGCGACGTGTTCCGTCATGCCAATCTCGCCGGCTCGTCGAAGCACGGTGGCGTTTTGGCGCTGATGGGCGACGACCACATGGCCGAGTCCTCGACCAATGCGCATGCGACCGAGTTCCTGTTTGTCGACACGATGATCCCGATCCTCAACCCGGGTGGGGTGCAGGAGCTGATCGACTACGGCCTCTACGGCTTTGCCCTGTCGCGCTTCGCCGGCACCTGGACTGCAATCAAATGCGTCAAGGACAACATCGAATCCACGGCTTCCGTCGATGCATCGCTCGAACGGCTGAACATTGTCCTGCCCGAGTTCGACATGCCGCCGGGCGGGCTCAACATCCGCAACGAGCTCGACCAGCTCGGCCAGGAAGCGCGGCTGCACGAATACAAGCGTGCGGCAGCAGCGGCCTTCATCCGTGTCAACAACATCAACCGCATCGTCTATTCCGGCGGCCGCAAGGCCAGGCTCGGCATCATCACCACAGGCAAGAGTTTCCTGGATGTTCGCCAGGCGCTCGACGATCTCGGCATCGACGAAAAGAAGGCAGGCCAGCTCGGCATCCGGCTTTTCAAGGTCGGCTGTTCGTGGCCGCTCGACCTCGAGCACATCAAGGATTTCGCCAGCGGCCTCGAGACGATCATCGTCGTCGAGGAAAAACGCTCGCTCATCGAAACCCAGGTGCGCGAGGTGCTCTACGGCACCTCGATGCAGCCCAAGGTCGTCGGCAAGAAGGACGAACGCGGCGAGTGGCTGTTCCCGGCCAAGGGTGCGCTCGACCCCAACGATATCGCGATTGCCATCGGCGAGCGCGTTCTCAAGACCATCGGTCCGTCGGAGGAGATCGCCGGCCGCGTCGGTCGGCTGCGGCAATACCAGGCCATGCTGGCCGACACCAAGGACATCGCCGGGCGCACGCCGTTCTTCTGCTCCGGCTGCCCGCACAACACCTCGACCAAGGTGCCGGACGGGTCGATCGCCGGAGCCGGCATTGGCTGTCACTTCATGTCGCTATGGATGGACCGCAACACCGTCGGTTTCACCGCCATGGGCGGGGAGGGCGCGCAATGGATAGGGCAGGCGCCGTTCTCCAAGCGCAAGCACCTGTTCCAGAATTTGGGCGACGGCACCTACAATCACTCGGGCACGCTGGCGATCCGCTTCGCGCTCGCCTCGAAGGCCAACATTACCTACAAGATCCTCTACAACGACGCTGTCGCCATGACCGGCGGCCAGCCGCATGAAGGCAGCCTGACCGTCGACATGATCGCCCGCCAGATCCGGGCCGAGGGCGTCGAGCGCATCGCCGTCGTCACCGACGAGCCGGACAAATATGGCAGCCGTGCACAATTCCCCGCGGATACCAGTTTCCATCATCGCGACGACCTCGACTTCGTGCAGCGCGAGCTGCGCGACATCGATGGCGTTACCGTGCTGCTTTATGACCAGACCTGCGCTGCCGAAAAGCGGCGTCGGCGCAAGCGCGGCACCTTCCCCGATCCCGACAAGCGCGTCTTCATCAACGAGCTGGTGTGCGAGGGCTGCGGCGACTGCGGGGTGAAATCCAACTGCGTCTCGATCCAGCCTGTCGAGACCGAGTTCGGCCGCAAGCGCAAGATCGACCAGTCGAGCTGCAACAAGGATTTCTCCTGCCTCGGCGGCTTCTGCCCGTCCTTCGTGACGGTGCATGGCGCCAAGATCCGCAAGGCCGACGGTGTTGCCGGCGCCAGTGATCCGCTGCAGGGCGTGGCCGAGCCAAAGCCGTTTGCGATCGACCGCAATGGCTGGGCAGCGATCATCGACGGTGTTGGTGGCACCGGCGTCGTCACCGTGGGCGCCATCCTCGGCATGGCGGCGCATCTCGAAGGCAAGGGCTGCGGCATGATCGACATGGCCGGCCTCGCCCAGAAGGGCGGCTCGGTGTTCAGCCATGTCCGCATTGCGCCGACGCCCGCCGACATCAACGCCATCCGCGTCTCGGCCGGCAAGGCCGACCTGATCCTGGGCTGCGACCTTGTGGTGTCAGGCGCCAAGAAGGTGCTGGCTGCCGTACGCGAGAACCATACGATCTTCGTCTCCAACACATCGGAGGTGATGCCCGGCGAGTTCACACGCTCGGCCGATTTCACCTTGCCGACCGAACGCCTGAAGAAGGCGATCCGGGCCGCTGCAGGCGAGGCGAACGTGCATTTCTTCGACGCCTCACGTGCAGCAACCGCCCTGTTCGGCAATTCGCTCGGCGCCAACATGTTCCTGCTTGGGCTTGCCTTCCAGCGTGGCGGCCTGCCCCTGTCCGGAGACGCGATCGAGCGGGCGATCGAACTCAACGGCGAAGCGGTGGCGATGAACATTTCGGCGTTCCGCTGGGGCCGTCGTGCCGGCCACGAGCCCGACTTCGTGCGCGCCATGGTGGAGAGTTCAAGCCGCGGCGACGAGCAACCCGTTGCGCAGACACTGGACGAGATCGTCGCCAGGCGCGCCGAGTTCCTTGCCGCCTACCAGAACGCTGCCTATGCGGATCGCTACAGGTCACGGATCGCAGCCATCCGCGCAGCCGAAGACAAGGCCAAGCCGGGGTCGACCGATGTCGCCGAGGCCGCCGCGCGCAGCCTGTTCAAGCTGATGGCGATCAAGGACGAATACGAGGTGGCGCGGCTCTATACCGACGGGTCGTTCCAGCGCGAGCTGGCGAAGCAGTTCCAGGGCTACGATCGGCTGGAGTTCCATCTGGCGCCGCCGATCCTCGGCAAGAAGGGCGCCGACGGAAGCCCGCGCAAGTCGAGCTTCGGGCCTTGGATGATGAAGGGGTTCAAGCTCCTGGCCGCGATGAAGAGGCTGCGCGGCGGTCGTCTCGACGTCTTCGGCTATACGGCGGAGCGGCGCATGGAGCGCGGCCTTCTGGCGAGCTTCGAGCGCGATCTCGACCTTGTCGTGGAGGCGCTGACGCCCGAGAACATCGAGGCCGCTACCGCCCTTGTTTCGGTGCCGCAGCTGATCCGTGGTTATGGTCACGTCAAGCATGCGAGCGTCGAAAAGGCGGCAGGTGAAAGGCAAAGGCTGCTCGAACGCCTGGGGCCCGATGTTCAGCCTGCGGTTCTGCAAGCCGCCGAATAGCGATACGAAATTTTTACCTGAAACTAAATTAGCGGTTGTGTCGCGCACAACTGCGCTCATCCGGGCGGCTAGGCCTTTGTTTCTAAGCCTTTCTTAAGGCGGATGTGGCAGTCCTTGGCCACCCAGTGGGCCTAGGACGTGCGCAGAAGAAACAACGAGATCCCAGTCGACGTCTACATACCTTTCGTGGAGACGCTGTTCCGCGATGGTTCGACGCTTGCTGTGGGCATGGTCGCCCAGACCTTCCTGATGGTCGTCGTCTGGTGGAAGACCGGACATCCGCTCTATCTGGTCATCGCGTTGCTGATGGTGCTTGTCGGCACGCTGCGCCTGCGCAACTTCCGCAAGTACAACAGCCTGCCGTCGCCGACGACATGGGAAGAGGCGCACCAGCGCGAGAACGACTATATTCTCTATGGCACGGCGCACGGCCTGGCACTTGGTGCCTTCTGTCTCGCCGGCATCTATTTTGCCCATGACACCTTCGCCGAGATAGCGGCCGTCTGCGTGACGCTTGCGACCGCGACATCGATCGCCGGCCGCAATTACGGCTCGCCGCGGATGGTGCTGATCCTCATCATCGCGCTGACATGGCCGATCTCGCTGGGCTTCCTGCTGCGCGGCGATTTTTACCACGTCTTCCTCGGCCTGCTGTCGGCGCCCTTCCTCTACGCCATCCGCAAGTTCGCCGACACGGTGCGCGAAGTGCTGTTCACGGCGATCTCGGAAGAGAAGAAGGCCAATCACCTGGCGCAGCGTTTCAACCGGGCGCTCAACACCATGTCGCACGGCCTGGTCATGCTCGGGCCGGACGGACGGGTGGCGGTCGCCAATGCCGAGGCCGCGCAGTTGATGTCGGTCAGGTCGCCGGAGGCGATGCTCGGGCGCTCGATCCATGGCCTGCTGATGCGTGGCGTCGCTGGCGGCCTTCTGGCGCTCAAGGATTGCCGCTACATCGAAACACAGCTCACCAGGGCGTTGCGCGAAGGCAAGGACCGCAAGGTCCTTGTTTCGCTGTCCAACGGCCAGTACCTCGAATTCTCGGCGCGCGAAGGCAGCCAGGAACTGGGCGTTATCACCTTCGAGGATGTCACGGCGCGTGTTGCCGCCGAAGAAAAGATCCTGTTCATGGCGCGCTACGACAGCCTCACCGCGCTGCCCAATCGTGCCTATTTCCACGAGGTCGTCGACGAGGCGCTGCGCACTGGCGACCGCGAACGGCTGTGCGCGCTCGCCGTGCTCGACCTCGACGACTTCAAGAGCGTCAATGACACGCTCGGCCATCCCGTCGGCGACGGCCTGATCTATGCGGTCGCCGAACGACTGGCGGTTTTCGCCAGCGACACCGTCAAGGTCAGTCGCTTCGGCGGCGACGAGTTCATGATCTATTTCGACAAGATCGACGGCGAAGAGCACCTCAGGGCGATGCTCGACGGCATCTTCGTGGCCCTCCAGGGCGAGGTCGACGTCGCCGGCCACTCGCTGCGCATCCAGGCGAGCGGTGGTGCCGTGCTTGCTCAGGTCCGCGATTCCGAAGTCGATGCAATGATCGTCAGGGCGGACCTGGCGCTCTACAAGGCCAAGGAACTGGGCAAGAACAACTGGTACCTGTTCGAGGCGGTCATGGATGCCGCCTTCCGCAGCAGGCAGGTCATGAAGGCAGACCTGCGCAGCGCCATCGAGGCAAGCGCATTGCGTGTCGTCTACCAGCCGATCGTGTCGATGAACACGATGCGCATCGTCAGTTGCGAAGCGCTGTGCCGCTGGGACCACCCTGAACTTGGTCCGGTCTCGCCAGCCATATTCATTCCGCTGGCCGAGGAGATGGGCATCGTCTCGGAGATCAGCACCTTCGTGCTGCACGCTGCCTGCGCCGAATGCGCCAAGTGGCCGGACCCCATCTGCGTTTCGGTCAACCTGTCGGCCAAGGATTTCCGCAGCCGCGAGGTGATCGAGAAGGTGAAGGCCGCGCTCGCCGCTGCCGAACTGGCGCCGAATCGCCTGGAGATCGAGGTCACCGAAACAGCTCTTCTCGACGACAAGTCGCAGACACGCGCCTATGTCGAGGAGTTGAAATCGCTCGGTGTCCGCATCGCGCTCGACGATTTCGGCACCGGCTATTCCAGCCTGAGCTACCTGCACAAGTTGCCGCTCGATAAGGTCAAGATCGATCGCAGCTTCTTGGCCGACGTGGCTCAAAGCCCCCGTTCGCTCGATCTGCTCAAGGGCATCGTCGATCTCTCCAAGTCGCTTGGCCTGTCGGTGACGGTGGAAGGGGTGGAGACCTTCGAGCAGCTGAAGATCCTTGCAATCACGGTTCAGCCGGACCTTGTCCAGGGCTTCCTGTTCGGTTCGGCGCTGTCGTCGTCGGGCATCGAAACGATGTCGAACACGACCTGGCCGTTCGCTCAGGACATCAGCCTCGCCCGACTCGCTGCTCGCCGTTAGCTGCAACCAGGGATTTTGGGAACATACTTAATTTTCAATTAATTATTAACCTTAACGAAAGGTAAACAGGAGCCTTCCGTTTTTCAACTTTACATCCCTTGGCCCTCCGTTACCCTTCACCGCGGGCGGAAGTACGGGGAAAGTCATGACCATCCATCAAACGTCGAGCGGCGACGCCGACGCGAACAATAGACCTGTGGCCGACCTCGGCTCGTCCTTTTCGAAACATGTGTTCGACCTGCTCGATCGCACGGAGTACCGGCGATGCGACAAAGGTGAGGACCTCGAGGAGATCTACAGGCTCAGGTACAAGTCCTATCGCTCCAACGATATGGTGCCTGACAACGAAAACCACACGATCAGCGACGAACTGGACGACGCGCCCAACGCCTACAGGTTCGGTGTTTATGTGGACCAACAGCTGGTCAGCACCCTGCGCATCCATCACGTCACGCTGGCCACGCCGTTCTCACCCTCGACCAAGGCCTTTGGCGACATCGTCACGCCTATGCTGGGCGAGGGGCTCACTTTCGTCTGTCCAAGCCGGTTCGCATCCGACCCGGAATGGTCGCGCGTCTATCCGCAAATCCCCTACATCACGCTGCGGCTGGCCGGCATGGCATGCTTTCATTTCAAGGCGCCATACTGCCTGTCGACGATCCGCGAGGATCACGCGGGCTTCTACAAGCGCATCTACTATTCCGAACGCATTGGCGAGGCGCGGCCCTATCCGGGCGTGTTCAACAAGGTCGTGCTCTACCGTGCCGACGTGAATGCCATCCGCGAGCGTTCCTTCCAGCGCTTCCCCTTCTTCAAGTCGACGCCGATGGAACAGAGGATGATGTTCGGCAAGCCGCCTAAGGGCGAGCTTGCCCCCCTTACCATTCTGCCCACGGCGCGATATTACCGCGAAGCCGCCTGAGGCTTCGCCCGACGCGGTGTCTATGCTGCCTCTTGCGCGGAGACCTGCGTGAGGGGCCGCGTGACGTTTGACCGATGCTGCCCGGACTGCCGCTTGTGGAGAAGGCAACAGATGAACGCGAGTGCGATCAGGCGTAGCGTTGCGGCGGCCCTGCTTTCGGGCATCGTCCTTGCCAACCCGGCCCGGGCCGAGGATACGATCGACATCGCCAGCATGACCTTCCGCACAGGGCCTTATGCTGCGACCGGCACGCCGCTCGCCAATGGCCAGCGCGACTACATGCTGATGCTCAACGAGCGCGACGGCGGCATCAACGGCATCAGGCTGAACTACAGCGAATGCGAGACGGGCGCCGGCGTCGACAAGGGCGTCGAATGTTATGACAAGACGTCGGCCAGCCTCGTCGTCCAGCCCGGGGCGAGTGCTGTTGCGCTTGAGGTCCTGCCCAAGGCGGCGGCCGACAAACGCCCGCTGCTGGTGCCCGGCTACGGCTTTTCGGCCATGTCGGCCGGCAAGGTGTTTCCGTGGGCGTTCAATCCGCCGGTGACCTATTGGGACGGGGCCTCGATGATGCTCAAGAGCATCGCCAACGGCGATCTCGACAGCCTGCGGGGCAAGAAGATCGTGCTCCTTCATCTGGAAGGGGCCTATGGCCAGGAGCCGGAGCAGCTTCTGCAGGAGTATGCCGACACCTTCGGCTTCACGCTCCTGCCGATCCTCGTCGGGGTCAAGGAAATGCAGCATCAGGCCGAGCAGTGGCAGCGCATCAAGACCGAGCAACCCGACTTCGTGCTGCTTTGGGGCTGGGGCGCGATGAATGCCGGCGCACTTTCGGAAGCCGCCAAGACCGGATTCCCCATGGACAAGCTCGTCGGCATCTGGTGGTCGGGCAGCGACGCCGATCTCAAGGCCGCGGGCGAGGAGGCCAAGGGCTATCGCCTGCTGTCGTGGAACCAGCCGGCGCCAGAGGCACAGGCGGTGCAGGACATCAGGAAATATGTCGTTGCCGCCGACAAGTCCCCGACCGCTCCCGATGAGGTCGACGGGCTGCTCTACCAGCGTGGCGTGCTGATCTCGATGTTTTCGGTCGAGGCTGTGAAGGCGGCGCAGGAGCATTTCGACACGCGCCTCGTCAATGCCGAGCAGGTTCGCTGGGGGTTCGAAAACCTCAAGCTCGACGACGATGCCCTGGCCTTGGTGGGGGTAGACGGCATGATCGCGCCATTTGCCACCTCCTGCGCCGACCATTCGGGGCGCGGCAGCGCCTGGATGCTCCAATGGAATGGCGCGCGTTTTGTCAGGGCGTCGGATGCCCTCAGCGCCGACCCCGAGATGATCTCGCCGCTGGTCGATGCCGAGGCCGCCAACTATGCCCAGGCGCACGCGCCCTGGCCGGCCAACGACGACTGCAAGATGTGATGTGGCCTGGCCGCTCCGCTATCGTGTGATCGTGAAATGCGATAGCCGACTTTCGTCCACAGGCGGAAAGAGGCTCCTGCCGATTGCATGGCTTTGAATTGATTATCTTGTCGCAGTCCGTGGGCAATCTTCCCATTGCCCTGCCGGCTGCATTTCGCTATGTGCCCTTGAACCTTGCTTTCCGGAGGGACTCTCATGGCTGACAATTCGCCGACCGGCCCGGTCGAACTCGGTGCCCAGATGGACTATTCCGAGCACGAAGGCACTTACAAACTTTTCATCAAGCTCGCCAAATACGGCACGCTGTTTTGCGTGGCGTTGATGATTTCCATGGCGTTTGGTTTCTTTGTACCTGCTGGCTTCTTTGCGTCGCTCGTACTGTTCCTTCTCCTCCTCGCTGTGGGTGGCTACCTGCTCCGCGATCTCCCGGCTCATATCAGCTGATATCGCCTCGCGTGGCCGCAATTCATCGCGGCTGTAATGGTTCCATCCTGGGGGAGTTGGAACCGGTGCTTTTGCTTCGGATGTAGTCAACGCGGACGAAGCGCGCGTAATGGCACTGCCGGTAACCCCTGGCCGTGCCTTGTTCTGACATGATCAAGCGTACGGATGCGGCGGCGGTTTTGTTTTCCGTCGATATCCAAAATACTTTTCGTTGGTAGGGGGCCGACGCACCGTTTCGCGTTCGCTGCCTTACGTTGGGTAAGGTTCCAGCCGAAAGGACGTTACGGTGGGCCAGACAATATTCATACCAAGAGAGATTGATCCGATTGAGGGTCGTGTTGGCGGGTCGCCGGAGACGGTGAAACGCCTGGCGGCACTTGGCTTCGATGTGATTGTCGAGGCTGGGGCAGGGACCTTGTCGCG
>NZ_JAMSHL010000041.1:0-15463 GCF_026521175.1 Aminobacter sp. MET-1
GTCAGTCGACAAACTCCAGTCCGACTTGCTTCGTTATGATCGCCCCACTGCCGAAAGGTGGTGGGGCTTTTTTCGTTTGGTCCGCCCCTCCACGAGGGGCAGCTACCGCGTGAGACGCGCGATTTCGCGTGCCGTGGCAACACCACAAACAAGGCCGTGCTCGTGACGGAGGCCAGATGCTTCCACCATACGCCGCGAGGCGATGTTTGTCGCCGAGACGAGCTCGTAGATGTGGGTCGCGTCCAGGTCGCGGAAGACGCCGATGATCATTCGGGCGTTCACATAGTTGCCGAGCCCCTTGCCGCGTTGGTGTTCGGCCACTGCGACGAGCCCGCCCCAGGCATAGCGGTGAAAGGGGCTGTGGACATTGTGCGGCAGGTAGCCATGCGCTGCCGCCACGACGGTGCCGTCCCTGTCTCCAATGGCTACTGTCTTCGCGGGACCCGCTTGTCCGGTCAGCATTGAGCCGGAGAATGGCACCACGCCCGCGGCTCCCATGAGGGCCTGAATGCGCGCCGTGTCCTGCCCCTGTGGGTTGGTAGGCTGGTCGAGATCCACGAAGCCGTCTGGAAGGCCGCGCGACAGGAGTGCTTCCGAAGCTTTAAGAGCGACCTCACGATCGGCCAGGAACACGTCCCACCAGTCGAAGCGGAAGCCTTGCTCATCCAAACGGAGCGCAAGCGCATCCGCTCGGTCCCTCTCGATAAGACGAAACCCAAAAACGCCGTCCCGCTCGAGGAACTCGATGATGCGCTCCCATCCTAACCGCTCCGGATCGTCGCAGCCCATGGTGCGGCCGGTCTGGCAAGCGCCGGGCGTGCCCCGGATGAAGTCAACACTCGCCTCAGCTTGCGCCAGCAAGCGTTGCTGCATCTGAGTGCCAAAATAACCAGCCAAGGGGCGCCTCCCTCACATGAACCCTAACTGGTCAACGAGGGGATGCCAAGCAGCTCAGCGTTTGTCCGCTTTCACCCAATTTCGATCATGGCGAGGCCTACATTGCGTTTAGGGCCCTTCGCTTCGAATGCGAGCCCATTCCTCGGCTGACAGCGCAGCTTCTAGAACCGCGTCAACTTCGGGCAGGTATAACTGCCACATGGGTTCCCTCGAATTTCGTGTCTTCGGAAGCCCGTCCTTTCGGCACAGGGAGCGGGCTGCTCTTTCCCTTGGGCTTTTCATCGCGTGCGTCCCTTCTGTTTGCACCGATGCCAACCGACGCCAACGACACCTTCACTCTGTCGCCATTTACGTCCATAGCTAGCCTTGGAAACAAGCCGGCAGGAGTATTGCGCCAAAGATGGAACGTCTTCTTTTTCTCCTCCCCCAGAAGCCGCAGCCGTTTTGGGTGAGGTACTCAACAACTACTGCCCTGATGGCGTCTTGCATCGCGGTGCATATCGAACTTCAAAGTCAAACCGGCTTTGTTGGTTTGTTCTTCCTTCTGCTTGGCATTTTCGTAGCGGGTCTCTTGTTTGATCGCGGGTCGGCTCTGTACGCGACCGCGCTCGGTACCATATTTGCCTATTTCGTCATCAGTCCCATGGCTCCCTTTCCTAGATTTGTGGCCCCCTGTGTGCTGTTCTCGGCAACCGGCGCTGCCATCGGGCTCATCGCCGAAACCCTGCGGACAGAGATGGAAAAGGTGGTGCGTGCTGAGCAGGCCAAGGGTTTGCTTCTAATGGAGCTCGCTCATCGCACCAAAAACAACTTGGCGATGATATCCGCGGTCATGCGACTTCAGTCGAAGGACACAAGCGTGAGCTCGGCAGAAGCGCTAACTGATATGGCATCGCGCATCCAAGTTATGGCGCAAGTTTACGACCACCTCACGATACGGGCAGACCGAAAGGTTGTGGATGCGAGGGAATACTTGGCGGACATCTGCCAGGGGCTCGGCGCATCGATCAGCGGAACAAGCCCGGTTGCCATCAAAGCCGACGCTGATGAGTTATATATTCATAGCGAACAGGCCGTTCCCATTGCGATCATCGTCAATGAACTCGTGACCAACAGTCTCAAATATGCCTTTCCAGACGGGCGAGCCGGTCGAATTCAGGTAGAACTGAGGGTGGACCGTGATGTGGTCCTGTCAGTAACCGACAATGGCATAGGCCTACACGAGGGGCCGCCAGGCGGGACTGGCTCCCGCGTCCTGTCGCTGTTGACCCATCAACTCGGTGGGACAATAACGCGTGAAAATCTAGCGGTTGGCTGTCGCGTGACGCTGCTGATGCCAAAGCCGCTCGTATAGTGAAAGCGGTCCATTTCGTGGCCCCGCTGCCTTTCGGCGGCAAGGCCTTTTTGCGTTTGGGAACCAAACAGGCAGTCAAAGTATTTAGGGTTGCAGGCGCGTCCCCTAGTTCGCGCCAGTGCCATCAGAACACATTCTGAGGGCTGACCGAGGTCGTCGGTAAGTTCCCCCACCGCGAGCCGGCGACCTCTTCAACTTCTTCGGAACTTTTTTCTTCTCAGGCCGGTAAAGAAGCGCCGCAATCCCCTCCAGCGGCATGAGGCGGTTTATGCCCCAGGTCCCCTCGGCAGCCTCCTCGAATGGGAACCTCTTTTCGCTTCCCGAGTTTCTGATTGCCATGTAGTCGGACTGCCATTCCCGGCTACGCCCGATCCGACTGGCCCGTCCTTGTGGCGGGCCTTTTGTCTGCGGGTGATTGCCAAGTCAGAACTTGTAGCTCGCCCCAAGGCGCACGACGTGAATGTCGTTGTCGAAATCGTACCTAAACGTGTCGCCCGCATACTGGAAAGCTCCCCGGCTGTCTTCGAGGTCGACATAGAGATACTCGGCCCGAAGGGACCAATTGTCTGTCAAAGCGTATTGCGCGCCTGCGCCTATGGTCCAACCAGCTACGACATTATCGGCTATGGCGTGATTATTCTGAGCAGCGTCGTTATCGTCGTAGCTGCTCCTAGCGTGACCAAAGGCGAAGCCGCCGGTTACGAAGGGTAGAAAGCGGTCGATTGAGTATCCTAGACGGACACGAGCGGTGCTGAACCAATCGACCGACGTCGAGAAGCTCTCGTTAGATCTCGGCAGCATGGAATTGGCGACAGTATTGTCTATGTTTGCGCCGGTGAGGTCCACCTCCACGCCATAGACCAATTGACCCGATTGCCAATTGTATCCTGCATGAACGCCGCCAAGGAAGCCGTTCGAGTTGAATTTGAACTGTGTGTCGCCGAACTCTGAGAAGGTATAGAAGTCTAACTCCGTGACGGTGGTTCGGCCCCCGCCATAGCCGAGATGCACGCCGGCATAGCCGCCGGTCCAAACAAAGCCAGCAGGAGGGGTGGAGAGAGCGTCAGAAGCGGCTGCTGGCAAACAGGCAGCGAGCCCTGCTGCGCCCATTAGCAGCATCGCAAAAGACGCTTTGCGAATTGAAATGATCTTTTGGGGGTTCATGGCTTGCCCTCATTCATAGCTCTAGTCGAGCGAACAGGGCAGCGTTCGCAATTGCACGAAAGCGGGTACTACAATCGTCGGTGGTGCGCAAGCCTGACCAGCCTGCAGGCTATCTTTACGGCACAGTTGTGCCCATGTGGGCCGTGTCTTGGTCAAGCCGCTTCCTGCTGTGCCGAGTCGAGACTTTGCAATTCAGTGCCAGAAGCGAATCCGCTTGCTTTATGGTTCTCTAGCCTCCATATGAAGCCCATCGGCTGCTGATTGGTTGGGAACGTCCTTCGAGATGCGTTGGTAGGTTTCCCCCTTAGATAGCCGGATTTGCCCCTGATTGACGGTGTGCTGACCACGAATGTACCGGCGGTTCACATGTCTCGGGATTGAAGGAGAAGCGGGCATCACGGCCCGCTTTTTTCATTTGGCATTTGCCGCGCAGGCCTCTGCCGCTCGGTCGCTTCAGCTTGACGCAGGGCTGCGGTCGGCGCGAATAGGGCTACCTCCCACATTTTGACGAATGGTTCTTAAATGCTGCTGTCACCGAAAGTGCTCCCGGCGCTGATGCTGATCGCATCCAACGTGTTCATGACGTTTGCCTGGTACGGGCATCTGAAGTTCAAGGCAGCGCCCCTTTACGCCGCCGTCATCTTCAGCTGGCTGATCGCCTTCTTCGAGTACTGGCTGGCGGTTCCGGCCAACCGCATCGGCCACGAAGTCTATTCGGCCGCCGAACTCAAGACGATGCAGGAGGTGATCACGCTCACCGTCTTCGTTATCTTCTCGGTCTTCTATCTCAAGGAAGGCATCACCTGGAACCACGCGCTGGGCTTCATGCTGATCGGCGGAGGGGCCGCGCTCATCTTCCGTGGCTAGGGGGGCCCGCCCTCTGCAACTGCTCTACTCCAAACGGGTTACCCCGTTTGCCGTATTCCAGTTTGCCACGGCTTGGCATAGCGTGACGACGCTTTGGGGTGAGGGGCTAGCAAATTGAAGTTTGGTGAAGCTAGGCGTGGCCGGCCGCGCGTAGGCGGAAGCGTTGCAATCCATCTGCGCGTTTCGGAGAATCTTGCGGACGCAATCGATACCTACATCGGCGAACACTTACCTGAAGCTAACCGCCAGGACGCGGTAAGGGATCTGGTCAGGTTGCAGCTCGCCGCATTGGGGCTGCTATCTGACTGCGATCCTGCGCACGGCACGCGCAAGCCTGTCGGCTAGCGGCAGAAGCGTTGAAGGGGTGGGCTGGCGCAATTCTGGCTAAACCCCCTATCACGCCAGCCCGGGCAGGCCAGTTTTGGGGACGGCCTGCATCTTACAACTTCCGATGACCCGCATGCTTTGTCACTCCTCCAAACGGGGGAGTCACCGCAAGCAGAAACCCCGGGGCTAGCGCCGGGGTTTCTGCTTGCGCGTAGGCCTCTCAGCCCTTCAGACGGTCGTTGCACAGGCTGTAGTAGCCGCCGCCCTTCTGTATCCACCTGAGGCCACCGAGCGTGTCTGCATCCTTGTTGGCATAGTACTGCTCGAGGCAGGTATGGAGGCGGGCTTTGCCAGGCGTCTCGCTGGAGAACTTGGCTGCAACCGAGCGCGGGAACTTCACTCCACGGGGTGCTGCGGTCGTCGCCTTCTCGGGCTCGCTCGTATACTGAGCCTCGGTCGGCGCCGGGACAGTTTCATCGTCGGACGCATCAGCGCTGCAGTTCGCCTTGCGGAACGCATTCCACTTCAGCCCCCCAAGCGTGCCCGCGTCTTTAGCGGCTTGATATTTCGCGCTGCAATCCTTCATCGATAGACCCGCCGCAGGCGCTTCAGCTTTGGCGGTTTTCGCAGGTTTTGCGGGCTCGACAGCTGCAGAGGCGCCAGCCGCACACTGTGTCCTTCTGAAATCGTTCCATTTGACGTCACCAAGGGTGCCGGCGTCTTTTGCCGCCTGGTACTTGGCGCTGCACTCTTTCATCGAAAGACCCGCCGGAGCGGCTTCAGCAGCCGCCTTGTCTGCTGCTGCGGCCGGTTTCTTCTCGGCAGCCGCCTTCTTGGCAGGCTTGGCCGGTTCAGGTGTTGCGCTGGCGTCTGAACCGCATTGATCCTTGCGGAACTGGTTCCAAGTCTGGCCAGCAAGTGTGCCAGCGTCTTTGGCGGCGTTATACTTAGTGCTGCATTCCGCCATGGTGAGGGCATTTGCCGGCATCGCCATGAATAGCCCGATCGCTGCAACGCCAGCGAGACTGAGAACCCGAACTTTCAGCATGTGAAATCTCCGTTGCTTCCCCGCACGTAAAGAGATTCCACGCAATGCCCTGTTCAGCAATGGATTTTTGCAGGGCTGAAAACAAGAAACCCGGCCTGAGCCGGGGGTTCGAGGTCAGAACTTGCGCAGGCACTGGGATAGATGATCGGCGATTGCTGCAACCTCATCTAGTCGGCCGAAGTCTTCAGGCGTTTTGCGCTAAGGTACATCAGCGCTGCGGCGCCTTTGTGCGATCCCATCCGGCGGCTTAGGCATCATCCAGCAAGCTCTTCAGGCGATCTACCAGGGCGTTGGCATTCAGCGTCATAGGTGAACGAATTCGGGTGATTGTCCGGCGATTTGATCGCCATGTCGTTTGGCATCGATGATACATCCATAGGTATTGTCGGGATGACGGACTTGTGTCGCCATCCCATTTTAGACCGTAAGATCAGGCGTGGCTGAGTTGTCCTGAGCCCGTCGGGATCGGCGCGGGTCCGTCCTGAACAAGGATGTCTTTCTTTCGCGCAAAGGCGACCAGGACACCCCTGGCAGTTTCAGCATCAATGTCACCTGCCAAAGCAGTCCGACAGGCTCTGATAGCCGCTCTTTGCTCGGGACTGTTGCCGCACCATTCCATTGCGAACTGGTAGGCGTCGGCAACCGTATTCAGCTGGCGGGGGAACCCAAGACCGACCCATACTCGGACCGGCTTGATAAATCGTTGTGCAAGCATTTCATCGTCCTTCCGATCAAACAACCGAAACCACTTGCGCCCGTCTTGCCGCCCATCAACCAAGGCAGTGGGATGGTTACGTCTTCCAATATGTTGACGGACTTGGCGAAGCCTATGAACGTCTGCCTGGCGGCGGAAAGCGGATAACCACTCTCGAACGCGCGCTGACACGCCCTTAGCGCCGTATTGTAAATCGGGCCACGGCGGTTTCTGGGCCACTCGTCAAGAACCTCGAGTTCATCCTCTAGACAGGCGATTTCCTCAATGAGGCTGTTTCCGGATTCTACGAAAACGGTGCTGTCGAACATCCGATCGCTCATCAGATCCTCCAAGTCTAACGAAAGTGGTTTTAGGTCAGGTCTTGGTGCCGACAGCGGCACCAGCCTGCCATCGATATGTGTTCGAGAATTCAGGTTTCAAGATCGATTTTTTCGCCGATAGCCAAATTGACTCTGCGCGCAGTTCATGGTGCGCCAACATCGACGTGAGCACCTCACAGACAGCGAGATCCAGGCGGTTGTCCTAGCCGCGGTCGCGATCTTGCCTCCTATTCCGCGCAAGCGCTGATGGCACTCAACCATACCAAGGCCGTTTGACCTTCGGGCGCCAGATGATGGCGTGCCCCTAGGCCAGCATGATTGTTATCGTTAGGTATCAAGGCTTTCTACGTAGCTCATATGCCCCCTTGAGGTCGGGGTACGAAGTTTCCAGAATGCCAACATACTCTTTGGCTTGCCTGTCTAGTTCGGCGGGTAGACCAAGCTCGATTGCTTGACGAAACCCATCGTACGGCCCGATCGCGTACTCCCCAGGTCGAACGGCAGCATATGCCCAATAATAGAGTGCCATTGCGTTGTCAGAGTCTAGATTCAAGCTTGCCCAAAAAAGTTCCGCGGCTCTTACATCCGATCCTGTACGAAACTCTTCATACCCTCGCTCTAGTAGCTCCCGCGCCTTCTCACGCCTTTCCTGTACAGCGCAGGGAAGTGTCCCTGCCATCGTTTTCGATTCAAGCGACGGCAGCATGACGCGATATTCTGCTACAGATTGCGAAAGACTATCGTCGATGAATTTGTACTTCCACAACTCCACCCTTGGCGCAAATATCCACGCTGGCTCGCCATCTATGAAGGCTTCCATAACGAAATCTTCGCCTGATTTCTTGATAGATCGAAGTGCGAAAATGGCCCTGCGGGTGGTCACGAACGAAACCACGCGACCAGCCGGATCACTATACACAGTCACCCCTCCGTCTGGAGGGAGTTGAACATACCGAGCATTCTGGGGAATCTGGCATTGCTCTGTCCCACTGGAATAGCTGGCGAGTGAAAGCAGCATAACGAGAGCAAGCGGGTATGCCCAAAGCAGGGAGCGAGTGGATCGAGACCTCATATCACTTCGTCCTGCAAGACACGTCATATGCGCTGGGGTAAGTCTTACTCGTGTAGTTTATCCAGCTTTCGCCCTCCGGCATGTCCGTCACGACGTTCTCGCTGCAATATAGGCGGCCACAGCTCTTCCATTTGAACGAAATCAGCACTCCATCGCAGGATTGAATAAACTTGGACGCGAGCTGCAACGAACTTGGGCCTAGCTCCTCCACGGCGATACATCCGCTGGGATTCGGCGGGCAGACTATAGGCGGGCGATCAGAAGACGCATTCTTTTTCGTTGGCTGTTGCGTTGGCGAAGACCCTAAGGGAGGCATCTCCGGTGCAGCGTCGGAAGCCTTTCGAAATGGATTTTCGGCGGGCAGGCTTTCACGCTTGCTCTGAGCCGAGAACAAGTTCTCGATCTTTTCGTCGTACTCTTTCTTTTGATCAGGTGGAAGTTCCCCGAACAAATCGCGTGCGGCATTGGTTGCTGGACCGATCGCTTCGACTGGTGGCGTCGGCTCGGATGAAGGAGTTGATCCAGCCCCTTCGCAATACCAGGCGAGCACGCACCAACCAGGTCGCCCTTTTTGAACTCTTGATCCCACGGGGCACTTGGCATTGGCTTCGTCCTCGGTCGCGAACCTTCCAAGTTCGTGTCCGCTACACAACACGAGCACGTCTTCGGCTCGGGCCTCAACGACAGAGCCGAAAGCAGCAAGGAAAACTAATGCAGGCACAACCTGTGTCGACCGGCGTAAGAACGAAACGATTGCCGAGATAGCAACGCACACGCGCCCTCCATCGTTCGCCATTTCAGGCCCTCCCCAACGGCTATTACCGGCGATACCATCATCGTCGCTTGCACTGTTTGCGCAAGAGGGTCAGCGCGGCTTCACAAGCACTGGCGCCAGCAGTTGCGTCGCCTTTACGCCCAGCGCTTGTGCGATCTCGGCCATTGTCTTGATACTGGGGTCGACTTCCCCATGTTCGATGATCTCCAGATAGCGCTCGCTGTAACCGACACGCCGTGCCAACTCGGCCAGCGTGATCCCCTTGGCCTGGCGCAAGGCACGCAGGTTGGTCACGAAGATCCCAATGATGTCAGGTTCTGCCGTCATCTTCGGTTGGTCCCCGCTTCTGTGCGAGATCCGCCTTGCAAGCTTTCATGACTTGGACGGCCTCAAGCAGCATCGCCGAGACTTTCTCTGCCGGGAAGATGTCGATCGCGCTAGCCATGGCGTTCAACTCGAAGACGATGTCGTCTTGACTGAGGTCATGCGTAGCGCCTCCGGACAAGGCGATTTGCTCGCGGTAATCTCGGATGGTGTTTGCGGCCCGCAGCAGCAGCCGGGCCATTTCAGGACGAGTCAATTTCGATATCTCATTTGCGGCCCGTAGCAGGTCTGAGATGAAATTGCTCGTGACCATTTGGAGGCTCCGCTATCCGGTTCTGCCCGTCTGTGGCGGAGGGGCTGGGATGTCGCGCTCCAATAAGTGCATCAGGACATCACTGACCTCGACCAGCAGTTTTCTGATTTCCTCGCGGCTGAGGCTATCAATGTGATCCTTGGCGTCCATGACCTGGATCAGCAGGTCGACGCCACGTTGATGCAGTAGCGGCAATGCGAACTCCTCTCTCTCTTGCCCTTGCCTGCCGATCTAACCTCGCACCTGCCTGTTGATCAATCGATGAATTCATCCGAAGACGACGATCCAGTCTCCGAAGTTCGCGGGCGTTAACGCTGCGGAAGCTTCTTCGTCGCTGCCGTCTACCATCGACGAGACCCGTTGTATGTCGATCGAGCAGCGGTCTAGCGAGTAGCCTGGAGTTGGCCTGTGACCTGGCCGCCAAACAGCATGATTTGCTAGACGCCCTAATGCTTTAAGATTTGCGGCGAGAAGCCCCGCCCGCTTGTGATGCCGGGCTTTTCAACAATTTTCCAAAGGTGGATTGGCCGGCGGATAGCCGAAACACCTTATCAGCACAATACTTTGAAAAACCTACACAAAACACCGAAATAGTGGTGCCCCTAGCCGTGCCCATCATTGCCATCGTGATGATGCTGGCCACAGGTTCCGTCTTCTGTGGCAATTCACAATTGGTCCCGATGAAACCAAGAACCCACTCGCAATCCATCTTGGGGTGAATGCGAATGAGGATTGCGGACGGCTAAGGAAGGTTGCGCGTCGTATCAACTTACGGCTTGGCTTTAGGATCAAAACCCGTCCAGCCCTCGCTTTCATACTCGCGTCGGCGGCTGCTTAAGTCGACAGTGCTCGTTTGCCTCAATATTCCCTCGGCTTCGACGGTCAGTTCATCGGGTACTCGCGCTGTCACTAGAGTACCCCCACGACGGACACCTTCTGCGTAGACGTGGGCATCGCTCTCCGGCACGCCGGAATCCGTGAGTGCACCCATGATGCCACCAGCAGCCCCGCCCACGACAGCGCCGGCCGTTACCCCGGCTGCGGTCGCCGCCAGCCAGCCGGCTGCGACGACTGGGCCCACGCCTGGAATGGCCATTAGCCCAAGCCCGGCGAGAAGGCCGCCAGCGCCACCAACTGCCGCGCCTAGTCCTGCTCCTTCAGCAGCGCCCTCGGCAGCCGCCGACCCGTCTTCGTCCAACCTCTCGGGCTTGCTGACCACAATGCTGAGATCGTTTTCCGGAACGCCAGCAGCCTCGAGTTCAGCGACGGCAGCCTCGGCATCGTCATAGGTGTCGAACAATGCGCTTATCGTTTTCATTTCCGTAGCTCCTTATTGCTTGCCTTGGACGACGACATTCCCTTGATAGTCCAGGGCGACCCCCACGCTCTTGCCGTCCTTCATCGCCGAGCCTCGCCAGATGCCATCGCTGTCCTTGGACAAAGCCGAAACCTGCGAGTAGCCAGCTTCCTCTATGCGCGTCTTGGCCTGAGTTTCGGTGAAGCTGTTTGCGCCAGGCACGGGAGGAGATGCTTGATTGCTGGGGCTGGTGCTGTTGGTCTGCGATGAAGCCAGCTTCTCGACGCGTTGCTGATGCATCTTCAGCGTGGGGAGGGTTTCGGCCGCAAATGCCTTCAGCGCCTCGTTATCCCCGCTTTGCGAGTATGCTTGGAACAGGGTCACGGCATCGGAATGCGCGTCGGTTTGGACCTTGACGTAGGACTGATCGAAGGTGGTGGTGTCGGCTTTCAGCTGCTCCAGCACGGCTTGGTGTTTCTCGTCGAGGGCCATGGGCACGGCCAGTTTTTGCTCACCTGCGATTGTTGCGAGTTTTGCGTTCGCGGCTCCATGATCTTTCATCATCAGGGAGGCGAACTCTTTCACCGCATCACTACTTCCGGCCGTGTCAGCGAGCCGACTGGAGTCCACTTCGAATAGACCGCCAATTGTCGCTTTATTGACGAACTCCTGGGCGCTGTCAGCAGCCTGCGATGGCAAGACCAAAGCGAACACCGCCGCTCCGGCCAAGAGGGCCAGAATGGGCTTATTCATCATCATACCGATCCTTGTTGTTTTACTGAGAGGGTGTAGTCAAAACAGGCGTGCCTCCCATTGGTTCCATCATCGGCAAACGTCTCGATCCGTCCGTCCTCGTCGTCGCAGGCATTGGGCGCCATAGCCTGGCAGCGCAAGTGCGAAGAGCTTCTTCATCTGCTGCCGCCTGTGGAATCATGGTTCCAGCAAGGGAACGAAACCCAAAACCAAGTGGGGGATCAAAGGCCAGGACGGCTTCGCATTGCCGGCCCCTTACGGGGCGCTCGGCAAGTGACAAGACGAGAGGCGACAGCGCATGCGCGTTATGCGCAACCTCGGCAACAGCTCCCTCGCCCAAGAAATGCAGCGTGACGAAGAGCAGGCGCTCTTCTTGACCCGTTGACTGGGAGGGGCATGACAGAGGAGCAGGATCGCTCCTTCCGCACACTGTCTAGGCAGTAAGGGGTCACGGGTGATCGGCACGAATGGTTTGACAGCATCGTACTCTTCCAGGCCAACACTGAAACGAGAATGCTAGGACATCTGAATGTCCGGGCTTCTTGCGCTCCCTGTCTATGTGAGCCGACTCGATGGCCAGTCAAATTAGATGTACCTCATAGCCGCTACTTCCACATCGAACGCATCTTGCCTTTGATGTCGACTGATGTTCGGGGCCTAGCGCCTTGATCTTGACGATACGATTGGCTCGTCCACGACGTTGACTTGAAGTGATCGAGCAAATGCGCCGGAATGAAACGGGTCCGAGAGGCATAAACATGCCTGTCGCCACGCGCGACCTGGCCGGAGGTGTAGAAGCGCTGCGGTGTGATGAGATGCAGTGAGTCCTTAGCCCGGGTCATGGCGACGTAGAGCAGTCGGCGTTCTTCCTCGATCTCTTTGCGTTCGCCGGCACTCAGGTCGATCGGGATGCAGCCGTCGACAGCGTTGAGCACGAAGACCTTGGTCCATTCCTGACCCTTGGCGGAATGGATCGTCGATAGGATAAGATAGTCTTCGTCGAGATGAGGAGGTCCAGCCTCGTCGCTCGTGGCAGAAGGGGGATCCAGGGTCAGATCTGTGAGGAAACGCTCCCGGCTCGGGTAGCCTGAAGCGATCTGCTCAAGTTGGAGAAGGTCTGCTCGCCTAGTCGTCGCGTCCTCGTGCTTCCGCTCGAGGTGTGGCTCATACCACAGCCGGGCTCGCTCCATTTCCGTGGGCCAGCCTGGGCCTCGCCGTAACTCTGAAAAAAGATCAACGAACCCGGGCCAATCGGCAGCGGCGCGTGCCGGCGGCACGAATCTCGCCAGCCCCAGTTCCAGGTCGAGAGCCTCTTCCATGCCGTTGATCGCCTGAGTGGCTGCGGAAGGACCAATGCCAGGCATCAATTGCATCACTCGAAACCCGGCGATGCGATCCCTAGGGTTCTGGGCAAAGCGCAGCACAGCAAGCACGTCCTTGACGTGGGCTGCGTCCAGGAACTTCAAGCCGCCGAATTTGACGAATGGGATGTTGCGACGGGTGAGTTCGACTTCAAGCGGTCCTGAATGATGGGCGGCCCTAGACAGGACGGCTTGTTCCTTGAGAGGCGTGCCGGCTTCCCGTTCCTTCAGGACTTCGTCGCAGACGTAACTGGCTTGCTCCGATTCGTCGGGCACGCTGACGAGGAGGGGCTTCTCCAGAGATGTACGTTCGGTCCAGAGGTTCTTGGTGAAGCGTTCGGTCGCTTCGCCGATGACTGCGTTAGCTGCATTCAGAATAGCGTCGGTCGAGCGATAGTTCCGGTCGAGCGTGACGACTTCGGCCGGCTCGGGAAACAGGGCAGGGAAGTCGAGGATGTTGCGGACCTCGGCTGCACGGAACGAATAGATCGACTGGGCATCATCACCGACAACAGTCAGGCCGCGGCCGTCCGGTTTGATAGCAGTCAGGATTGCTGCCTGCAGCTTGTTCGTATCCTGGTACTCATCGACGAGAATGTGGTCGAAACGCGAGGCGAGATGCGCCGCGATCTCCGGCTCGCCGGCCATCTGGGACCAATACAGCAGCAGGTCATCGTAATCGAGGATGCTCTGAGACTGCTTGGCCTCCACATAGGCACCAAACAGCTTTTTCAGCTCGTCGCTCCAGGCGACGCACCACGGAAAATAGCTGCCCAGGACCGCCTCCAGCCGCTCTTGAGAGTTTACGACACGCGAGTAGATCGAAAGGCACGTGGCCTTGGTGGGAAAACGGTTCTCGGTCTCCGAGTAACCGAGTTCGTGCCGCACCAGGTTCATGAGGTCGGCGGAGTCTTCGCGATCATGGATCGTGAAGCTGGGCTCCAAGCCGATTTCCCGTGCGTAGTCCCTTAGCAGTCGTGCGCCAATTGCATGGAAAGTGCCAGCCCAGGTGAGGCCTTCCATGAGGCTCGCTGCGCGTTCCTTCAGAACGTCGGCTGCGATGCGCTCAACGCGCTTGCCCATCTCGACTGCAGCCCGACGGGAAAAGGTCATCAAAAGGATGCGTCGCGGATCTGCACCCCGCACAATGAGATGTGCGACGCGATGGGCGAGCGTGTTGGTCTTGCCCGATCCGGCGCCGGCGATAATGAGGAGGGGGCCAGAGATGGCTCCGTCACCATGCATCACTGCAAGCCGCTGCCCGTCATTTAGTTTGGACAGGTAGGTGGGTTCTTCGGTCGAATCACGGACAGCGACGTTCATGGAGCCATGAAGCATTGTTTCCGTTTCGTTCGCAATGTTTCCGACGGCTTTTGGTCGCCGCCACGGAGATTCGCAGGCGAAGTCTCTGCGGCGCGGATCAAGGCGATCATCTTACAGACATCATGTGCTTTCTAATGACTCTGCCTCACATTGGCGCGCATTCCTCCGCCATGCCGCCCAAGCGCATTCAAGGGGGCCGCTCGCGAGCTGTCCCCCGCAAGGGAGGCTCCGCCGCGCCCGAAATCACTCATTGTTTCAGTTGCCGACACGCGCCCTTGCGACCTCCGCTCTTCGCGGTTTGCGGGTGGGGTCCCGCAATACCGCGAGGAAACTGGGCAAGCAGGGTGGGACGTGCAGGCGTCCGGGAAGAGGATGACCATGGCCGCCGCGATCATGGAGCAACGTCGGCTCGGCCTGATTGCCAAGGCGATGCTGACGGTCCCCGGTCACTGCCTCGCGCAGGTCGCGCGCGAATTCCTGGCGCTCTACCCGAACGCCCGCATTCTCGCTGCGGACGAGACGAACTTCACTAAGGACAAGCGGGCGCGGTCCCCGAGCAGTCGGATCGTGTGCTTCTCTACGCGGGGGCGTGGGTGGAAGGTCCGCCGCGGCCGGTCAATCAACGATTTCGCCTCGGCGAGGCTATGAATGTCAGAACGCTGCGCCGCGCTAACCCGTATCTGTCAACTGATTGCGAGCGATCTCAACCGAATGCAGCTGGTTCGGTTGAACAGTGGCGTTGACCCGGTTTCCGAAGTTGAGGCAAATACCGACCAAGAACAGATATCTTCGGTGAGCTACGCCAATCCACTGGCGCGCCGCCGATGCCAACCACCTCCCTGAACCTCTGGATCAAAGGGCACCCGAGTAATCGGGCGGGGTGATCAACCGTACTTGGAAATGTACCCGAACACGGCTTCACATTTCGGGCACGCCTCTGGTCGGCCGGGCGTGTTTACCAGGGTCACCATGTTGATCCAGCGACCGTCTTGAATGCAGATTGGACAGAAGGCGTGGCCCGAGGGTGACCCTTCGGCGGCCCGATATCGGTACCCATCCACCTCAACGGTGGCTTCGTCAAGGAAGCGAAGGTCTTCGCGAAGCTTGCTGATGTCACGATCCTTGGCGAACAATTCCTCCTGGGCTTCGACAAGAGGCATACGCACGTCGGAGAGGGTGCTGATGACGTCGGCGAGCTTGGCCTTTAGTTCCGCTTTGTCGAAGCTGCTGTCGATATCGCGCAAGTCTTTCGCGATACCAACGGCCGTCGCGATTGCCGTCAGTGTCCCTGGAATATCCATATGCCCCTCCCGTTGAGGCGGGCATCCTCCCACCACTCTCGGTGGCTGTCGAGATGAGTTCCCGGCCGGAAGGGGCGATCGTAGTCAAGACTGCCAGAAGGGCGCTCGTTTCATGCGGTATCCCGGTTGCTCGCTGCCGCCAGATTTGTTCTTCGGCCGACCGGGCGGATGCTGCCCTGCCTTCTCGACCAAGGATTGTTCAGTGCGTTTTTCCTTGTCGTTCGGGTCGCGGTAGTTTCGCGCCGGTTTACG
>NZ_JAMSHL010000042.1:0-13402 GCF_026521175.1 Aminobacter sp. MET-1
CGCGACAAGGTCCCTGCCCCAGCCTCGACAATCACATCGAAGCCAAGTGCCGCCAGGCGTTTCACCGTCTCCGGCGAACCGCCAACACGACCCTCAATCGGATCAATCTCTCTTGGTATGAAAATGGTTCCGGACATCTGTCCCTCTCCGCGCAAAAACTCGTCCGCCGGGACACGTCCCGGCGGCGCTCAAATTCCGTTTGCCGCTGTTGCAGATTTTGCCCTGCGGTCGCTCCGACCAAGGCGATCTTGAGGCGTCGCCTCTAATGGGCGACGAGAATACCCTTGGCCTCGAAGATCGCCCGGATCTGGCGAACGTAGGCGTGGTATTCCTTGTCTTCGTGCGTCCTGCTCCACTGGCGCGGACGCGGCAGATCGATCTTGAGGTCGAGGTCGACGCGGCCCGGGCGCGGCGACATCACCAGCACCCGGTCGGCCAGGAACACGGCCTCGTCGATGCCGTGGGTGATGAACAGCACCGTGTTGCGCAGGCGCAGCCACATCGCCTGCAGGTCCATGATCATCTGCTCGCGGGTCAGGGCATCGAGCGCGCCGAACGGTTCGTCCATCAGAAGCAGCCCCGGTTCCTGGATGAGCGCCCGGCAGATCGCGACGCGCTGGCGCATGCCGCCCGACAACTCCGAGGGATATTTGTTGCCGAAGCCGGCGAGACCGACCTGGGCCAGCAGCTCCTCGGCGCGGGGCCGGAACTTCGCCACATCCTGCTTCTTGATCTCGATGGGCAGCAGGATGTTGTCGAGCACCGTGCGCCAGTAGAGCAGAAGATCCGACTGGAAGACCACGCCGGTCTTGGGATGCGGTTTGCTGACGCCGTCGCCGTCGATCGAAATCGTTCCGGTCGAGGCGCCGGTCAGGCCGGCGAGCAACGACAGCAGCGTGCTCTTGCCGCAGCCGCTGGGCCCGACAACGGCAACGAAGCTGCCGGGCTCGATCTTGAGATCGATCTTGTCGAGAGCGAGGACGTCGTCGTCCTCGCGCGTCTTGTAGATCTTGGAAAGCCGCGAAATGTCGACCGCCGCGCCCGTCTGGGTAGTGGCACTCATGGGATTGCCTCACTGAACCTGTTGTCGTTGCTCGGCCGCACCGGCGACCGGCTGATTGCTTGTGGCGTGGCTACTTGGCGGCGTCGCGCTTGTAGGTGACGCGGGATTCGATGGTGTCGATGATGAAGTACAGCATCACGCCGAGACCGGAGATGGTGACCACGGTGGCAAAGTTGAGCGTCGTGTCGAACAGCGAGTTGGCCTGGAGCTGCAGGTAGCCGAGGCCGCGTTCGGCGGCGACATATTCACCGATGACCGCACCGATGACGGCAAGCGACACCGCAACCTTGAAGCCACCGAAAATGTTCGGCAATGCCGCCGGCAGGCGAACCTTGAAGAAGGTCTGCCATTCGCTGGCGCCCATCGAGCGGACGAGATTGACCAGGTTCTTGTCCAGCGATTGCAGGCCGACGACTGTCGAGATGACGATCGGGAAGAACGAGATCAGGAAGGCCAGCGTGATCTTTGGCGCCCAGCCATAGCCGAGGTAGAGCACCAGCAGCGGCGCCAGCGCCACCTTGGGCACGGTCTGCAGTGCCACCAGGATCGGATAGATGGCGCGCTCGAAGGCACGCGAATAGAAGATAGACAGCGCCAGGGGAATGCCGATCAACACGCCCATGGCAAAGCCGGCGACGACCTCGAACAAGGTGACGTAGGCATGGGTGGCGAGCAGCGGAAGCTCATTGACGATGCGCTTGGCAATGGCCAGCGGCGTCGGCAGGACAAATTCCGAAAGGCCCGACAACGGAACCAGCACCTGCCAGGCGCCAAGCAATATGGTTGCGAGGATGAGCGCCGAATAACGCTCAAGCCAGGGTCCTCGCGACTTTTTCCTGCTCATCTTCTTGCCTTGTTTTGCCTGCGCGCGATCGGCGCCGATTACATCCGTACTCGCCACCGTAGCCTCACTGCGTCAGAAGTTCATTGGTATAGAAAGCCGAGATCGGCTTGGCATCGCCGATTTCCTCGACACTGCCGATCAGCTTGAGCGCGTCGGCGATCGCCTTCTCGTCGATGTAGCCGGTGGGCGTACCGGTAGGCGAATGGATCGATGCCGAGGTTGCCTCGATCTGCTCCTGCACGACCTTATCGGAAGGACCCGCCTGCCAGACGGCCTTGAGCGCCGCAGTGGCGGCAGCCGGATCGGCACGGGTCAACTCGATCGCCTTGGCATTGGCTGCCAGGAAGCTCCTGAGCGCCGGACCTTTCTTGGCGATGCCGTCATCGCTGGCGACAACCGCCATGCCGGGCACGGCCAGACCGAATTCGGTCAGGTCGAGCGTCGGGAATTTCTGGCCTGTCTTGTCCTCGAGCACCGGCAGGTCATTGGTCTTGTAGACGCTGACGACGTCGACCTGCTTCTGCAGGAACTGCGGCACGCGCGACTGCGAGTCCATCTGGACCTTGGAGACCTTGCTGCAGTCGATCTTGTTGATCTCGCAGAAGGCGCCGAGATAGGAGGTGCCGGTCTCACCGACGGCATGGGCAATGGTCTTGCCCTCGAGATCCTTGGGCGTGTTCACCGCCTTGTCGGGATGCGAGATCAGCGCAATCGGCGACTCCGGCTGATAAAGCGCGATGATCTTGACCGGCATGCCCTTCTGGATTGCCGAAATGGCAAAGATGCCGGGCAGGATGACAGCATCTTCCTGGCCCTGGATGAGCGAGCCGAGTGCGGCCTGCGAGCCGGCACCTTCGCCGAGCTTCAAGGTCACGCCGGCATCCTTGTAGATGCCCTTCTGCTCACCCAGATAGAAGAAGCCGTACTCACCCTTGAGCTTCCAGCTGAAACGGACGTTCACGTCTTCGGCCATGGCGCTCTGGCTGGCCATGAGCGTGGCGAAGGCGGCTGTCGCGGCAAGCGCGGCACCGCGAATGACACCTGTGGCGTACAACATATCACTCCTCCCTAACGGACGCCCTCCAGCGCCCAATTGGCCCGAAGGCCTGCCTCTCTCCCCAAGAACCGAACCCGAGGCTCCTACCCTCAACCTCAATTCTTGATCTCATAGTGTGATCACATTTGGTGATTGTCAAGCAATGAATCGGGATGCGGCGACCAGGATTTTCGGATCGTCGCACCACTCACGACGTCCTTTGCGACGCTTTGTCCAAGCATCGGAAATCGCTCGTGGATTCACCACGCGTCGCGTCGCCGCAACCTGCGTGGAAGCGAAGATCGACAGCGAGGTCGCAGCCGGTCGCAAAAATTTGATGACAAGAGATGTAGCTTAGTGAGCCGCTGCAAAAGTGCTGGGCAGCGAGTTCTCGATGGCCTGCAGGCTCAGATCGCGGGCGATAAACACCAGCCAGCCACCTTCGGACCCCTCGGGCCACCGCGGCAGATACTCGGGCGGATACACGACGTGTTGCACGCCATGGATAACGACAGGTCGAGGATCGCCCTTGACCGAGAGCAGCCCCTTGACCCGGAGGATCGACTGGCCACGGCCGGCCAGCAGCAATTCGAGCCAGTCGACGAAGGCAGGCCAATCGACCGGCTTGTCGACGGTGACGGTGAAGGTCTCGACGCCGGCGCTGTGCTTGCCTGCCATCGGGACATCGGCGAGTTCGATATGACGCGGCTGCCACTCGTCGGGGTGGTCGAAGACTTCGGCTGAACGCGGCTTGCTTGCCTTACTCGACACAAGGCGCCTGACCGACGGATTGACCTTGGCGATGTCGAGCTGGAGCGCATCGAGCCGCCAAGGCTCGACAAGGTCCGACTTAGTGACGACGACACAGTCGGCCAATGCCACCTGCTGCACGGCTTCGGCAAACTGGACGATCGACCCGGCGCCGCCGACACCGTCGACGGTCGCAACGATGATGCCGGCACGATAGCCGCGCCTGAGCTTGAGGTCGCTCATGACGGCCTGCATGATCGGTGCGGGATCGGCAAGCCCGCTGGTCTCCACCACGACACGGCGAAACGGCGCCACCTCGCCGCGGCGGACCATCTCGAGCATATCGGCAAGCGTCGAGACAAGGTCATCGCGCACGGCGCAGCACAGGCAGCCCGACGACAACAGCACCGCGTCTTCGGAGACTTCGCGGACGAGCAGGTGGTCGAGCCCGACTTCGCCGAACTCGTTGATGACCACCGCGGTGTCGGCGAGATCGGGCTCGCCGAGCAGATGCCTGAGAAAGGTTGTCTTGCCGCTGCCGAGGAAGCCGGTCAGCACATGGACCGGAATCCTGTCATCCGACACGGGAGCGGTAGGCAACATGATCAGTTGACCTCGAAGATCGCGTCGATTTCGACCGGCACGTTGCGTGGCAGCGAGTAGCAGCCGACGGCGGCACGGGCATGGCGCCCGGCGTCGCCGAACACTTCGACCATCAGGTCGGAGGCACCGTTGATGACCTTGGGATGATCCCTGAAGTCGGGCTCGGCATTGACGAAGCCGCCAAGGCGGATGACGCCGACGACGCGATCGAGATCGCCGTCAAGCGCCTGCTTGAGCTGGGCGAGGATGTTGACGGCGCACAGGCGCGCCGCGGCCTGGCCTTCCTCGACCGAGTAGTCGGAGCCAAGCTTGCCAGTGAACTTGTCCTTGCCGCCTTCAGCAGGCACCTGGCCGGAAATGTAGACCTGGCCGCCGTGGCGGCGTGCCGGAACGTAATTGGCCAGCGGCGCCGTCGTTGCCGGCAGCAAGATTCCCAGGCTCGCCAGCTTGTCTTCGATCTTTCCCGCCATCGCGAGCTCCTCCCAGAGAAAATCAGTAATCGAATTGCAGCTCAGGACCGTGGGCGAAGGGCAGCTCCAACCCTTGTGGACCGGCGACGCTGAGCAGCGCCTTGCAGGTGGTACGGATGTCGTGGACGATGCCCTTCTTGGCCGCCGCCGCGTTGCCTTCCTTGAGCGCTGCCAGGATGTCCTCGTGATCGGAGGCATTCCAGGGCATCGAAGGGATCAACAACGACATGTACATCGTCGGGCCGAATTGCAGCCACAGCGACTCGATAAGCGGCATCAGCACTTCCGAGGCGGCCGCCTCATAGAGCGTAAAGTGGAATTTCTGATTGAACGACAGGCAGTTCAGGATGTCGCGCTTCTCGATTGCCGTCAGCAGCTGCTTGTTGATCGCCGAAAGTTCGCTGATCAGCTCCGGCCCTGCCTTCTTGACTGCAAGTTCGGTCGCCATGCCCTCGAGCATTTCGCGCACGGCGAAGAGATCGCTCAGTTTCTCCGGATTGAGTCTCGGCACCCGCACCGAGCCACCCTTGGTTTCCTCGAGTGCATTGGCGGCAACCAGGCGGCTGAGCACCTCGCGCACCGGCATCGGGCTGGTGCCGAGACCAGCGGCCAGCTTGCGCAGGCTCATCACCTGGCCGGGCAGGAACGCGCCGACCATCAATCCACGTCGCATGTAGCGCAGCACGTGTTCGTGCACATGCCCACGCGCGGGCTTTGCGCCCTCGCCGTTGGGCTCGATTTCCGGCTTTTCGATCCGCATCCTGTCTTTAGCCTCCGTCTCTTTTATTCGAGTTTTGCGATCCGACAGGAACAGCCTTTCCCGCTGATCTCTTGCAGTCGCACCGGCCGGGGGCATGAAGTTGACAGGCCGCGATCTGTGATCTCATATTGTGATCAATAAATGAACTTAACGAAAACGGCAACCTTTAACTGCCACGCCGTTTCGCCAGGATAGCCAGCGTCGCGCAAAGCGTGCAGCCGTCACCACAGCCCTTCCGGAGTTTCGCCAATGACTGCACCCGTCGTCGACCAGGCCGCCTTGCGCGAAAGGATCGCCGGCGGCGCCAAGACGGGCCGGTACATATTGCGCAACGTGCGCCTCAACAGTGCAGTGACAAGAACAGGTGCCATGGACGCCCCAGGGTTCTTTCTTGCTGACCTGACTGTAGAGCACGGCAGGATATTGGCAACAACTGCGGCGCGCAGCAGCTCCACCGAAACAAGCGAAGGCATCATCGACGTAGGCGGCCGCGTCGCCCTGCCCACCTTCGTCGACTGCCACACCCATCTCGACAAGGGCCATATCCTGGCGCGCACGCCCGCAGCGAACGGGACCTTCGAAGGAGCCTTGGCCGCGACCCGCGCCGATCGGACCGCCAACTGGTCTGCCGGAGACGTCTTCATGCGCATGGATTTCGCCCTGCGCTCGGCCTTCCACTACGGCACCTCGGCTATACGCACCCACATCGACTCGCAACCGCCGCAAGACGCCATTTCCTGGCCGATGTTCATGGAACTCCGGCAGCATTGGCGCGGTCGCATCGACCTGCAGGCCTCATGCCTGTTCCCCATCGACATGGCCCGCGACGACATCTTTCTCGATGGCGTGGCGCGGCGAATGGCTGCTGCGGGTGGCACACTGGGGGCGGTTGCCTATCCCGCCCCCGACATCGACCAATTGCTTGACCGCATGTTTGCCGCCGCCGCCCGCCATGGTCTCAACCTGGACTTCCACGCCGACGAAACTGCGGACCCCGCAGCCGACGCATTGCTGCGCATCGCCGAGGCCAAGCTACGCTCCTCCTTCGGCGGCAAGGTGCTGGTGGGTCACTGCTGTTCGCTGGCGATGCAAGAGAAAGCAGTCGTCGATGCCACGCTCGACACGGTCGCGGCAGCAGGCGTCGCCGTCGTGTCGCTGCCAACATGCAATCTCTATCTCCAGGATCGCCGTAACGGCACAACCCCCAGATGGCGCGGCGTGACTTTGCTGCACGAGATGAAGCATCGCGGCATCCCGGTAGCGCTGGCCTCCGACAACACCCGCGACCCCTTCCACTCCTATGGTGATCTCGACATGCTCGAAACATTCCGGCTGGGCACGCGTGTACTGCATCTCGACCACCCAACCGGTAATTGGATCGGTGCCGTGACTACAACTCCGTCTGAGATCATGGGCATGATGGGCAAGGGCTGCATCGCCGAGGGTCAGCCGGCCGACTTCATCCTCTGCGAAGGCCGCAGCTGGTCGGAGGTGCTGTCGCGCGCGGAGAGCAACCGCATCGTCATCCGCGACGGCGCACCGCTTTCGACCTCCCTGCCCGCCTATGCCGAACTCGACCAGTTGGAGGGCCTGGCGCTCGATTGAGCCGAGGCGACGTCAGGCACCAAGAAAAAAGCCGCCGAAAACCGGCGGCTTTTTTGCATGAATATCCGCGAACGGGTCAGGCCGTGGCGCCGACCTGATAGAGTTCGACCTTGGTGCCGTCGGGGTCGGCGATATAGATCGTCAGGCCATAAGGCCCATCATGCAGGTCGGTGTAGTACTTCACGCCTGCCTTCTTCAACCTGGCATCCATGGCGCGCACGTCGTTGACCTCGAAGGCGATGTGATCGAGCTGGCGATGATCAGAGGCCTTGCCGTGGATCAGCGCGATGCCCTGATGGAAGGCGGTGAACGGACGCCCGTCGGCCAGCGGCTTGGCCGGACGGATCGTGAAGCCGAGCTGGTTGGTGTAGAAGGCCACCGACGTCTCGATATCGTTGACCATGATCAGTTGGTGGCCGTAGTTGGTGACGCGCGGCTTGACCTGTTCGCCGATCCAGTCGAGCACTTCGGACGAGTGGGCGATCTCGCAGAAATACTGCTTCCACACCTGCTTGGCGGTGGCTTCCCACTCGGCGTTGACACCCGACACGCAGTCGTCGACCGCGATCACGTCGAGGTCGCGCAGATAGGCCTCGCGGATCGAGGTTTCGACACAGGCATTGGTGGTCGCACCGGTGACGAACAGATGCTGGGTGCCGAGCATCTTCAGCATCATTTCGAGACGCGTCTCGTAGAAGGCGCCGAAGCGATGCTTGCGGATGACGAAGGCCGGATCGAAATCGGCCAGCGGCTTCAGCTCGTCAATGATCTGCTCGTCCCAGCTGCCGGCCAGCGCCGACACCTGCTTGCGGCGGGCGGTGTGGCCGAGCAGCTTCTTTTTGGCGCGGTTCTGGTCGACGGCGAAATGCTCCTGCATCGTCCAGATGACAGGGATGCCGGTGTCCTGGCAGCGCTTGATCAGCTTGGCCAGCGGCGGCACGATCGCCGACAGGCGCTTGGTGTCGACGCCCGAGACGCCGAGCGTGCCCTTCTCATGGATGAAGGCGTTCTGCAGGTCGATGACCAGAAGCGCCGACTTGCGATAGTCGAGAACGTCGAGCGCCATCACTTGTGCTCCACCATGTCGATGCCGAGCACGCCGCCGCGACCCCAGCTGTCCTTGGGCGTCTCATGGATCACCACATGCAGGTGATCGGGCTTGCAGGCGGCCTCCTCGACCATGGCCTTGGTGATGGCTTTCACGAGGTTGCGCTTCTGCTCGACAGTGCGCCCCTCCCACATCTCTACGACGACGAACGGCATTGCTATTTCTCCTCTCTTTCGCTGGGCATGGCACCGGAGGCCCAGACGGGCACGGCGGGTGCAAAACCCGAAACCAGATCGTTGTTGGCCCGATCGGCGCCCGAAAGCAGCCACAACGGGCGGTTCGAATAATTGACCAGCACCTGCTCTTCCATGCAGGCACGGTTGGCCGGATGGTTCGGATCGCGCTCGAAGCGGCTCGTCGCCGGCATCAGCCTGACGACGTAGAGCGGCTCCGACGGGTCGAAACCGGCGAGCACGTCGGGATCTATCTCCTCCAGCCGGACTGCCTTGATTACCGGCTTCTCCCTACTGACAGCCGCCAGCACCACGACGCCCGCCAGCGGCGTCACCGGCCAGTAGCGGCCTTCACGGCCCTGGGCGACAAACTCGCCGTAGTGACCAACTTCGGCGAACAGCTCACTGTCCCAGAGGATAACGTCAGCTCCGATGATCTTTATCGCGGCGTCGATCACAAGATCGCTCTCGCACAGGTCGAGAAAGCTCCAGGGATCGGTCAGGCCGATGCAGTGGCCCCATGGGTTATGGATCCCCGACAACCTCTCCTGGCGGATCGTCGCCTTGCGAGCGACGATCCTGTCGACCGCTTCGCGCACCGGCAGACGCGTCGGTGCCAGCGAGATGCGGCCGGCCAGGTCGAGCTGGTCGGAGACCCCTTGGGTCATGACGGCACCGTCACGCAGCGGCCGCGGCCATAGTTGCTCTCGGCAACCACGCCGTTTTCGTAGACCACGTCGCCGCGGGCGATGGTCATGACAGGCCATCCCCTAAGCTTCCAGCCCTCATAGATGCAGGTGCCCTTGCCGGTGTGCGCGACCGTGCGTTCCTCGTCGAGGTCCACCAGCACGAGGTCGGCATCGAAGCCGACATCGATATGGCCCTTGCGTGGCCACAGCCCGAAGCGGCGCGCCGGGTTGAACGAGTTGAGCTCGACCAGGCGACTGAGCGGCAGCCCGCGCTGGTGCACCCCGAAATGCAGCATCAAAGACAGCTCCCATGGGAAGCTGACGACACCGGGGAATTCCGTCCACAGGTCCTCAAGCTTCTTGGGCGGGAAGGGCACATGGTCAGTGCCCAGGCTGTAGACCGAACCGTTGAGCATGCCGGCCCACAGGCCTTCGAGCTCGTTGCGATCGCGCAGCGGCGGCGAGATCTTGGCGCGCATGTCCAGATCCTCGTCATAGCAGGTGCGCGTCAGGTAATGCGGGCAGGTCTCGACGGTGACATGCACGCCGCGCGCCTGCGCCTCGGCGGCCAGCACCGGGCCCATGCCGACAGACGTATGCACCAGATGCAGCGAGCAGCCGGTCTTCTCGGCGAGGAAGATCATGCGCCTGATGGTTTCGACCTCGCAGAAGGCCGGACGCGATTCGGTGTAAGCGCCGAGGTCCTGGCGACCGGTCGCGGCGATCTCTTTCTTGATCCACGAGGCGATCTGGGTGTTCTCGCAGTGAACGTTGATCACGCCGCCGGGAATCTTCGACAGGATGCGCATCGCCGCATAGACCCAGCCATCCGTCGCCGGCACGATGCCGATCGGATTGTCTGGCTCGTAGCCGAAATAGCACTTGAACGACTTCACCCCGGTCTTGGCGACGATCTCGGGGATTTCGGCGATGTGTTCCTCGCGCTGGATGCCGAAGTGGAAGCCGAAATCGATGACCGAGTTCTCCTCGCCCAGCGCCTTCCGCTCCTCGTAGAACGGCAGATAGGATTCCTTGAGGTTGCGGATGTAGAGCAGCGCGGTGGTGACACCGCCTGAGGCAGCTGCCGCCGTCTCGGTGCGCATGTCCTCAGGATAGGGGAACTTCACGCCGAGATGGCAATGCGGGTCGATCAGGCCCGGCATGAGCACCTTGCCCTCGGCATCGATGGTGCGGGTTGCGTCCGGCAGCACCTCGTCGGCTCCGGTCAGCACGATTTTGCCGTCCTTGACCGCGACGCCGCCGTGGAATTCGCCGTCGTGGCGAACCACGCGCGCGTTCTTGATGACCAGATCCGCCTTCATCACTTCTGCTCCAAAATGCCTTCGATGCGCCTCGAGATGCCGCTCCACTGACTGCGGCCGACGGTGATCGGGGCGCGAGCGCCCATGCCGCGAGCCCAGATCGCCTTCAGCCCCAGCTCGGCAGCCGCCTCCCTATCGATGGTGCCGGGCGGCGCCGCGACATCGACCAGCAGCGCGTGCTTGGGCAACAGCTTCAGCTGGTCACGATCGAGCAGCCGCTTCGGCACGCTGCCGATGACGATGTCCATCTTGGGCAGGAATTCGGGCAACTGTTCGAGCGTCAGCGATTCCGCGCCTGCGGCGTAAGCCGCTGCACGCTGAACCGGATTGCGCGCAGCGACATGGACATGGGCGCCGAGCGCCACCAGCGTGTTGGTCAAAAGCGAGCCAATTGTGCCCTGCCCGACCAGGCAGATGTTGGACTTGTGGATGGTGATCTGGGTGTTCTCGATGATCACCTTGAGCACACCTTCGACAATCGCCGGGCCGCGCAGCAGCATCAGATCGACGTCCCATTCATACTCGTGCAGCGTAATGCCGAGGGCCTCGCAATGAGCCTTCAGATTGGCGTCGGCCCAGCCGAGGATGATATGAGCAGGCTTGTTCATACCATCAAGCATCTCGCGGGTCGGGATGATCTTCTCAGGGCACTTCGGCGCAAACAGCGCGCCTTCCGCGGTGATGCCGGGGATCGGGAACAGGGCGATGTCGGCCCCCTTGAGCGCATCGGCGGCGTCCTTGGCGTGGTAGACGCCTTCGATGCCCTCGTCAGGCCATGGGAAACCATAGGCACGGACGGTGGCGCCGGCGCGCACTGCACAACGGGCGATTTCCTGTTCGCGGGCGTCACCGGCAACGACGGCGATGGTGGTGTTGTTCCAGCTCATTTCGCTCTCACCTTCTCGATCACCTGGGCCTTGGTCATGCCGGCGATGCCCATTGCCTCGGCGGTGCGGCCGCCCTTGCGGTAATCGGTGCCGACGGCGATCTGTGCCAAGCTGTAGAGCGAATGCGCCACAGGCGTATCGACGCCGGCAATCCTGGCGAATTCGAGGAACGGCAGCAGCCCGTGGCCGAAGTCTTCCTTGTAGTAGCGGTATTCGAGCGAATCCGGGCCCTTGATGCGCTTGTTGGCCTCGCCGCCCGCGATCGCGGCGCGGAAATCGCTGGTGTCGGTCACGTCGGCCTCGACGGTGCCGAGCAGCTTCATCTCCTCGACCAGATTGGGCAGATCATGTCCAAAGGCCCTGGCGACCGCCAGACGCTCGTCGTCGAGCTGCTTCATGACGCGGGCGACGCCGGGGGTCATTGCGTCGACGTAGAAGGTGAAGTTTCCACCCGTCGCCTCGACCCAGGCCGCTGCCAGAACAGCACCCGGCGGATGCAGGATCATGTTCACGTTGGACAGGTCCGACGCGATCACGTCGGCCACAGGCGTGAGGCCCGGATAGAGCTTGCCGGCGATCTCCAGCACCTCGGCCCCACCCTTGAGCGCTGCGGCCTTGAGCTGCTTGGCGCGCCCTGACACGGTGACGCCGTCCGGGCGGTACTTGCGCGCGACATAGGTCAGCGTCGAGAATTCGACGACGGGAGGTGCCGCACGACCTGTGCGCGAAAAAGTCTCGGCGAATTCCAGCGCGCCGCCGGTGTGGCCGGGATTGAGCACAACCGGCCTGCTCGACGACCAGCCGGCAGCCTCCAGCGCCGAAGCGATGGCCGAATGCGAGAAGGTCGGCAGCACGACGACAGCGACATCGACGCCTGCAATCGCCGCCTTGAGATCGGTGGTGATCAGCGCCGGCTTTGCGACGCCCTCGCCGAGCTTACCTTCATAGGCGACGCCGCCCAACCTGATGTGCGGCTCCAGCGTTTCCGCCGACCGCGCCCAGAAGTGCACGTCGTGCCCGGCCTGGACCAATTCTGCGACCGAGGCTGCACCGCCCGCACCCGCGCCTAATACTGCAACTTTCATTTTCTCCTCCGGGGGCCGAGGTACGACCTGCCGGCCGCACGACGTCATGCTGGGAACAGGTACTCCTCCCCGTTCCTCGCGCCAATTGATTGCCATCAATCAGTTTGATCACACTTTATGATCACACTGGGAATTGTCAAGCGTAAGAATGCGCTTCCGTCTTTCAAGCAGCCTGATGCCTGAGCCCCGCTGCCTCGATACCTGCGATGGCCGCGAGTTCGTCGTTATCAGAGGTGTCGCCGGTGATGCCGATGGCGCCGAGGAGCTTGCCTGATGCGTCGCGGATGAGCACGCCGCCGGGAACCGGCACGATGCGGCCGCCGGAAACGGCGTTGAGCCCTTCCATGAAGTGCGGCCGCTCCTTCGCCGTCTGGTCGAGCCAGCGCGAGCCCATGCCGACTGCCAGCGCGCCATACGCCTTTCCTGAGGCGATCTCATAACGCAGCATCGAGGCGCCATCCTGCTTCTGGAACGCCTTGAGATGGCCGCCGGCGTCGAGCACGGCGACCGTCAGCGGTTTCATCCTGGCCTCGGCACCCTTGGCAAGGGCCGCTGCGATGATGGTGTTTGCGGCAGCGAGCGTCAGTTCGGTCATGTTTTTCTCCAAGGGATTGATGAGGCTTGTGGGTCTAGGGGCACTGGTTAGCGGTTCGAGCGATCACGCGGGTCCGCAGATTCTGACGTCGGGGCGCTTGTTCGCCCCTCTGGCCTGGCGGCCAAACTCCCCCTGGGGGAGATCAGGCCTTCACCGGCGCCGCGGCCAATCGCCGAGGCTCCGGTGCTGCACCTTTCGGCCGGCCAGGATGGGCACTGCCGGTGACGCGACTGATCTCCCCCCTTGAGGGGGAGATGCCCGGCAGGGCAGAGAGGGGCAACGTCGAGCGCCAGCTCTCAACGCCGCTGGGTCAGCCGGCGCGTTTGCTCATCTTCGCCTTGAGCTCGAGCCTGCGCTTGTGGAGCACCGGTTCGGTGTAGCCATTGGGCTGGGCGCGGCCTTCAAAGACGAG
>NZ_JAMSHL010000043.1:0-12038 GCF_026521175.1 Aminobacter sp. MET-1
AAGCTCAGCCAGCCCATCGACATCACCGACAACGAAAAGCCCGGCAAAACGCCGGGCTTTTTGCTTTTGCGATCGTGTCATCCCTTCCCTGGCCGGCAGGCCCGAGGGGGAATGACAGGGGACTGCGCTACTTACCGCTGTGCTTCCGTCGCCATCTTCACCGCGAGACCGGCGAGCACCGTTCCCATCAGCCAGCGCTGTATCGCCACCCAGCCCGGATTGCCGGCGAGGAAGGTCGAGATCGAGCCGGCCGAAATGGCGATGAGGGCGTTCACGGTGATGCTGATGGAAATCTGGATTGCGCCGAGCACGAGAAGCTGGGTGAGCACGCTACCGTCGGCCGGGTCGATGAACTGCGGCAGCAGCGAGAGATAGAGCACGGCGACCTTGGGGTTCAGCAGGTTGGTGAGGAAGCCCATGGCAAACAGCTTGCGCGGCGTGTCGCGGGGCAGCTGGCGGAGCTGGAAGGGCGAGCGTCCCCCGGGGCGTACTGCCTGCCAAGCAAGCCACAGCAGGTAGGCAGCACCCGCAAGGCGGATGGCGTCGTAGGCGTAGGGCACGGCGAGCACCAGCGCCGTGATGCCGAAGGCGGCGCAGAGCATGTAGACGACAAAACCCATCGCCACCCCGCCGAGCGAGATCAGGCCGGCCTTAGGCCCCTGGCTGAGCGAACGTGACACGAGGTAGATCATGTTCGGCCCCGGCGTCAGCACCATGCCGAGGGCGATTGCTGCGAAGGTAATGAGGCTGGCTGTGTCGGGCATTCGCGTTCCCTCGTGAGCTGGCCATCCAGCTCGCGAAGAGATGCCGGGAAACTGCAAAGCCCGAAAGGTGCAGTGGCATACCGTCAATTGCGGCAGCCGATCTCCATGTTGGGAGAAAAAAGCCGGGCGCGGAAAAGCTCCGCGCCCGGCTTCTCTGTGAGTTCGGGTCGTTGCTACTTCAGCGGCGCCACCAGCTGCAGGGCGCCGATGGCAAGTGCGGCGTTCAGGCCGGTCTGGTTCTGGACGCTGAGGGGCTGAAGGGCGATCGAGCGGTGCGAGCCGCCGACCAGCACGTGGGCGCCGAGGCCGACGGCGATGGTGGCTTCGGCGCTGGCGCCGACATAGTTGCCGGCCAGAAGGTCATGCGCGCTCACGTCCTTGGAGGGGGCGAGCACCAGCCACTCCAGGTTGGCGCCCTTGGTCATGCCGACGTCGAGGCCATATTTGTTGATGCGGCCGGAATAGATCTGCTGGGGACGGTTGCGGTTGACGGGAGTGAAGGTGCACTGCAAATCCTTGCTTGAACCGATGACGAAACCGGTTCCGCCGTCGACGGTGCAGCTCAAGAGCCCGATCTTTGCGCCGAACTGCGCATGGGCCGGGACTGAAAACGGCAGAAGTGCGAGGGCTGCAATGATGAGCTTGTTCATCGGAGGGTCCTTTCAGGGATGAAGCAATATCAACCGGATAGCCGCCGAAAGGTTCCCGTATGAGGGGCGGCTAGGCGATCTTGCGCAATTGCCGGCGAATCGCGTCGGCGAAGCGCATGACGCGCTGCGGCTGAGGCTTTTCTGCGGCATAAAAAGGCAGCATGGCGAAGCTGGCCTTGGGCGCGCAGGCCTTGAACAGCCCCCATTTCAGGATGCGACGCACGGGGCGGCGCATCACCAGCCTGTCGACCCACCAGGGGCTGCCGAGTGTGGTGACGGCGACGACATGGCGAAGATTGTGGAGAAGCGGCTTGATCGGGCCGAAATCGCTGCCGTGGTCGAAGGCGATGCCAGGCGCGAAGACCCGGTCGACCCAGCCCTTGAGCATCGCGGGCAGGCCGAACCACCAGGTCGGGAAGACCAGCACCAGAATTTCGGCCTCGCGCAGGGCTTGCGCATGGAACTCCAGGGCCGTTTCGTCGAAGCGCTCGCCATAATAGGAGCCGCGTTCGGCAGGCGTCAGGCGCGGGTCGAATTCGCTCCCGTAGAGGTCGAGCAGCGTCACCTTGTGGCCGGCAGCGGCCAGTTCGCGCATCGCGATGTCGGCGAAGTGGCGGTTCAGGCTTTCGGGCAGCGGATGCGACAGGACGACGAGGCAGTTCACGATGTGGCCCGCCGTCCCTTGTGTCAGGCGCCGCTGCGGACGCGTGCCAGGCCGTCGACGGCCGGCTTGTAGTTCGGGTCGAGGCGGACAGCCTCGGAGTAGGACTTGGCGGCCTTGGCCTTTTCGCCGCGGCGCTCATAGATCAGCGCTTGGTTGGCCCAGCTTTCGGCGATCTTGCCGTCGAGCTTGATCGCCATGTTGAAGTCGGCGAAGGCGTTCTCGTCGTCATTTGTGGCGAGATAGGACAGGCCGCGGCCGTTGTATGGCTCGGCGGCATCGGGCGACAGCGAGATCGCCTTGGAGAAGTCCTCGATGGCGAATGCGTGCTGGCCCTGCTGCTGATAGATCAGGCCGCGATTGTGGTAGGCGCGCGGATCGGTGGTGTCGAGTTCGATCGCCTTCTGGAAATCGTTGAAGGCGTCCTGGGTGCGGCCGGCCTTGCGGTAGAGGTTGCCGCGGCCGATATAGGCGGCGTCGTAGGAGGCGTTGAGCTGGATGGCCTTGTTGTAGTCGGCCAGCGCCGCAGCCTGATTGCCCTGGAAGCGATAGATCAGCGCCCGGTTGGAATAGGCCTGGTAGTAGCTGGGGTTGAGCTGCAATGCCCGGTCGAAGTCCTGCAGCGCCTCACGGTACTTGCCGCCACGGCCATAGGCCGAACCGCGGACATTGTAGGCTTCGGGATCGTTGGGATTGCTGGCGATGACGGCGCTCAGCGACGAGATGTTCTCGCTCGAACCCTGCATGGTGTCGATGCGGGTCAGCTCGCCGGCCGGGCCGCCTGACTGGCAGCCGGCAATGGCCAAACCAAGAATGAGAGCGGTCATGGCGCCCGCGCGCGCGGAAGGCCTGCGGTGGCTCACGACTGCATTCATTGCTCGTTGTCCCTCGCTTGCGCCCCGGGCAGGTGGCGCTGCATCCGGTGGCAATCCGGACAAAACAAAAAGGTGGTGGCGATGATTAGTCGCCCCACCTCGTCGTTATCCTTCGAAAAGGACCAAAGATAGGCAGATCAACGTGCCGGACGGGCACCGGCAGCCGAAGGAGCCGGACGCGGGGTGCTCGGCAGCAGACCTTCGCGCTGGGCGCGCTTGCGGGCCAGCTTGCGGGCGCGGCGAACGGCTTCAGCCTTTTCGCGGGCGCGCTTCTCGGAAGGCTTCTCGTAGTGACCGCGCATCTTCATTTCACGGAAGATGCCTTCGCGCTGCATTTTCTTCTTCAGCGCGCGAAGCGCCTGGTCAACATTGTTATCGCGGACGAGTACCTGCACGTGTGATCCTGTCTTTCGGGTTCTAATCTGAAGGCGCCGGCCATAGCCAGAATGCCTTCGCGATGGGTTCCACCGGGAATTGTCGGCGGCTGATAGCAGAATCAGGCCTGCCTGTCCACTGCAAAGGCCGCGTTTCCTGAGATCTGTGGGAAACGAGGCCGCGGGCGATGCGCACTTCCGCCGCATTCGTCGCTGAGGAAGCCTCTCTCATCTTCTGATCCCACATGCAAGGCATTCCATGCGTTCACTGATTTTCGCCCTGGCGCTGACGGCGGCCATTCCGCAGGCTCGCGCCGCCGATCTCATCGGCTTCTGGGATGAGCCCCAGCATGGCGGCAACAGCTTCAACCGTTTGCCGCCCGATCAGGCCTATTTCGATGCGCTGCGCGGCTATGGGGCGACCTGGGTGCGGCTGTCCTATGACAAGTGGAAGCCGGAGAAGCGCGACTTCCTGATCGGCACCGCCGACAAGTATGAGGGGCTCGTCGCCTCAGACGTGAAGACGCTGAAGGAAGTGCTCGACCGCGCCGACAAGGCCGGCCTCAAGGTGGTGATAGCGCCCTTGTCGTTGCCGGGCATGCGCTGGGCCCAGAACAACGACAACAGGTTCGACGGGCGCCTGTGGGCCGACAAGGCGTACTGGACGCAGACCGCCGCCTTCTGGCGCGACCTGGCGCGAGAACTCAAGGATCATCCTGCCGTCGCCGCCTACAATATCGTCAACGAGCCGGCACCGGAGAAGGAAGGCGGGCTCGCCGAGCACGCCTCGATCGCTGAAATGCGCTCCTGGTTTACCAGCAATGCCGAGAGCTCCCGCGACCTCAGGGCCTTCTACGACACGGTGATCAAGGCGATCCGGGAGGTCGATCCGGTGACGCCGGTCATGGCTGACGCCGGCTGGTATGCGGCGGCCGACGCATTCTCCTACTGGCCGGCAGCGCTGACCGACCAGCGCGTGCTCTATTCATTTCATATGTACGAACCCTATGCCGCCACAAGCGCCCCCAACATGAAGCGCGACAAGCCCTACGCCTATCCGGGCAAGGTGCCGTTCGGCGATGGCGAGCCGCAGAAGTGGGATGCCGAGCGGGTGAAGGCCTATCTCGCCCAGCCCATCGAATGGGCCGACAGCCGCGGCATTGCCCGCAACCGCATGGTCGCCGGCGAGTTCGGCTGCATGCGCCGCCTGCCGTTCTGCAAGCAATATCTCGAGGACGTGCTGACCAATCTCGACGCCAACAACCTGCACTGGGCGTTCTACAGTTTCCGCGAGGACGCCTGGGACGGCATGGATTACGAACTCGGCGCGGGCAAGGTGAACTGGAAATACTGGGAAGCCCAGGAGAAGAACGAGCCCGATCCGGTCAAGCGCAAGCCGACGCCGGAGTTCGAGCCGATCTCCAAGCGCCTGGCTGCATCCAAGTAAACTGCCTACACCAAAAACTTCAGGCCGTTGACGATCTTATCGACGAGCTTGCGATCGCCATGCAGGCCGAGTCCGACGAGCTCGAGCTCGGCTGTGGGTGTCGCCGCCACCGAAGCGCGGTTGTCGGCGTCGTTGCTGGTGGCAAACAGCGGGCGTGTGTAGATGGAGAAGGGGATGCCGCGCGAGCGGGCCCGCTCGAAGGTGCGCCGCATCGTCTCTACGTCCGCGCCATAGACGAAGACCGGCTCGCGGATCATGGCGAGATAATAGTTGTCGTTGCCATCGCGATAGGCTTCGCCAGCCATTTCAGGAAAGCGGTGCATCAGACCGCCGGTCAGGAAGGCCGAGATGTTGACCTTCTGCCAGGCGGCGAGATGGTCGAGGAGGATCAGGGCGGTTTTGTCGGGTACATCATGGCCGGAGGTTAGCTGCTTGCGCCTGACAGGGTCTTGAACGTTTGTGCAAGCCCCACGACATTGCTGCCTTGGGAACCGCGGATCCGCCCTGGATGATCAACGACTTCATCGCCACCGACGAACCGACCCAGGGCTTGCAGCGCCTTGTCGCGCGCTTCGGCGGCCATGCCTACGATCCGCACCGCCACGAAACCTATGCCGTCGGTCACACGCTGTCGGGCGCGCAGGCCTTCCGCTATCGCGGCAGCGACAGGGTCAGCGTCCGCGACGAATGCATGGTCATTCACCCCGACGAGGTGCATGACGGTCATGCCGGCGCGCCCGAGGGCTTTTCCTATCGCATGCTCTACATCGAGCCGTGGCTCATCTGCCGGGCGCTCGGCCGCGACAGGCTTTTGCCGTTCGTGCCAGGCGTTGTCGAGCGCGACGCCGGGCTTGCCGCTCTGATCGACGAGGCCTTCACCGACTTCCCCGGCGCCATGGAGCCGCTGCAGGCCGATGCCTTCATCGCCGATGTCGCCCAGCATCTGGCCCGTCGCAGCGACGACGCAAGGCCACGGCGCACGGCGCAGCTTCCCGTCGACGAGGTTGCCGCAGCACGCTCGTTCCTGGCCGAGGAGTTCGACCGGCCGGTGAGTTCTGATGATCTCGAACGCATCACCGGGCTCGACCGCTTCGAGCTTTCGCGCGCCTTCCGCCGGCTTGTCGGCACCTCGCCGCACCGCTATCTCGTCGGGCGCAGGCTGGCGAATGCGCGCTCGCGCATGGCAGCCGGCGAGCCGTTGGCCGAGGTCGCCGCAGCCTCTGGTTTCGCCGACCAGAGCCACATGACACGCCACTTCCGCGCCCGCTTCGGCATCACGCCGGGGCGTTTCACTACGCTCGCGAGCTCTGCCAAGGCCTGATAACTGGCCCCCACAGTACCGCATCGTGCACCATGAAAGCTCGGCCGGGCAGGTTTATTGCAACCTGTCCCTTTGAGAATGTTCCCGGAGTCATGCCGTGACCGATACAGCCATTTCAGCCCGTTCGTCTTCCGCCGATGGCACGGTGATGGCAATTCTTCTTGCGGTCAGCTTCAGCCATTTCCTCAACGACGTTATGCAGTCGCTGATCTCGTCGCTCTATCCCATGCTGAAGAACGACTACAAGCTCGACTTCTGGCAGATCGGCCTTTTGACCACGACCTTCCAGGTCACCGCGTCGCTGCTGCAGCCGGTCATCGGCATGTACACCGACAAGAAGCCGCTGCCGTTCTCGCTGCCCATCGGCATGTGCCTGACGCTGATCGGCCTGCTGACGCTGGCCTTCGCGCACAGCTACGAAATGCTGCTCGTCGGTTCGGCCTTTGTCGGCCTGGGTTCGGCGATTTTCCATCCCGAATCGTCCCGCGTGGCGCGCCTCGCCTCCGGCGGCCGCTTCGGCCTTGCCCAGTCACTGTTCCAGGTCGGCGGCAATTTCGGCTCGGCGCTCGGGCCGCTGCTCGCGGCCTTCATCGTCGTGCCTCTGGGGCAGGGCGGCATCGCCTGGTTCTCGATCGCGGCCATGGTCGGCATCGTCGTGCTCGTCCGCGTCAGCGTCTGGTACAGCCGCCACATCGTCAGCGCCGCCAAGCGCGCGGCACCCACGCTGTTCAATCCGCTGCCGCGCAAGAAGGTGCTGTCGGCGCTTGTCGTTCTGGCCATCCTCGTCTGCTCCAAGCAGGCCTATACGGCGAGCCTGTCGAGCTACTACACCTTCTATGTCATCGAGCGCTTCGGCGTAACGGTGCAGGAATCGCAGTACCTGCTGTTCCTGTTCCTCGGATCGGCCGCCCTCGGCACTTTCCTCGGCGGCCCGATCGGCGACCGCTTCGGCGCCAAGACGGTGATCTGGTTCTCGATCCTCGGCGTGCTGCCGTTCACGCTGATGCTGCCCTATGCCGATCTGTTCTGGACCAAGGTGCTGACGGTGCTGATCGGCCTGATCCTGGCGTCGGCCTTCTCGGCCATCGTCGTCTTCGCCCAGGAGCTGGTGCCCGGCCGTGTCGGCCTCATCGCCGGTATCTTCTTCGGCTTCGCGTTCGGCATCGGTGGCATCGCAGCAGCCGTCCTCGGCGTGATCGCCGACTCACGCGGCATCGAATACGTCTTCAAGCTCTGCTCGTTCCTGCCGATGCTCGGCCTGCTGACGATCTTCCTGCCCAACATGAAGGCCGCGCGCCTCGGCACGGCCTGATCGCTCTGGCACCCCCGAGACGCGGGTCTCGGGGGTGTTTTGGTCTCAGAGCCGGTTGATCGACACCCCGCCGTCGGCGAGCAAGGCGGCACCGGTGGTGAAGCTCGAGGCTTCCGAGGCGAGGTAGAGCGCCGAGCGGGCAATCTCCTCCGGGCGGGCGATGCGCTTCAGCGCATGCAGGCCCTCGACGAAGGCGCGCTCGTCGGCGGTCTTGAAAGTCGCCATCGGCGTGTCGGTGCCGCCGGGCAGCAGCGCGTTCACTCGGATGCCTCGCGACCCGTATTCCGCGGCCAGCACCTGCGTCAGGCCGATCAGGCCGGCCTTGCTCGCGGCATAAGCCGCCATACCCGGCATGCCCGCGGTGTAGCCGACGAAGGTCGAGGTGAAGATCAGCGAGCCCGAGCCGCGCTTCAGCATCGCGGGGATCTGGTGCTTGGCACCGAGATAGGCGCTGGTCAGGTTGGTCTCCATCACCTCGGTCCAGCCTGCCAGTTCCAGTTCGGTGATCGGGCCCATCTCGCCGACCAGGCCGACATTGTTGAAGGCGATGTCGAGGCCGCCGAACAACGTCTCCGCTTTCTCAACCAGGGCTTGGGCAAAGGCTTCGTCCTTGACGTCGCCGGCCAGTGCGACCGCATTGCCGCCGTCGGCGCGGATTTCCCTGGCCAGTGCTTCCAGTGGGAGGGCGCCGCGCGCTGCAAGCACCAGGTGCGCACCTTGCCGCGCAAACAGCTTTGCCGTCTCGCGGCCGATGCCGGAGCTCGCTCCGGTCACGATTGCGACTTTTCCATTCAGATCGAACATGTTTGCTCCTGTGGCAGTTGGCCGGACGCTTCCGGCTCTGGCGTACAGGTCGCAATTCACAGCATCACGGGCCACCCGATACGTGCGGCAAGAATCGACGACAAGACGGGTGTCGCAAACGGACGGCGCAAAACGGCAGACACCGTCGCAAACAGGGCAAGGGTGACAGCGCCTTTTCGCTAGTGCTACACCTCGCGCTCTGACGCTTCCGGCATCTGCGAGGCCCTGAAAAAATGCGGAAATATTCGGTTTTTGCCATCGCCCGCGAGGCCATGCGCGGACACAAGGGCTGGGAGGAGCAGTGGTCCTCGCCCGAGCCGAAGAGCGAATACGACGTCATCATCGTCGGCGCCGGCGGCCATGGCCTGGCCACGGCCTATTATCTGGCCAAGGAGCACGGCATCACCAACGTGGCGGTGCTGGAAAAAGGCTGGCTCGGCGGCGGCAACACCGGCCGCAACACCACCATCATCCGCTCCAACTATCTCTATGACGAATCGGCCGGCATCTACGACCACGCCGTGAAGCTGTGGGACGGGCTCAGCCAGGACCTCAATTACAACGTCATGTATTCGGCGCGCGGCGTCATGATGCTGGCGCACAACGTACACGACGTGCAGGTGCTGAAGCGCCATGTGCATGCCAACAGGCTGAACGGCATCGACAACGAGTGGCTGACGCCTGAGGAAGCCAAGGCCTACTGCCCGCCGCTGAACATCTCGGCCAGCGCCCGTTACCCGGTCGTCGGCGCGACGCTGCAGCGCCGTGGCGGCACCGCGCGTCATGACGCGGTCGCCTGGGGTTATGCCCGCGGCGCCTCCGATCGCGGCGTCCACATCATCCAGAACTGCGAGGTCAAGGGCATCCGCCGCACCGCCGACGGCCGTGTCTCGGGCGTCGAGACGTCGAAGGGGTTCATCGGCGCCAAGAAGGTCGGCGTGGTTGCCGCCGGCCACACCTCGGTGCTGATGGACATGGCCGGCGTGCGCATGCCGCTCGAAAGCTATCCGCTGCAGGCGCTGGTGTCGGAACCGGTCAAGCCGGTGTTCCCGTGCGTGGTCATGTCCAACACGGTTCATGCCTACATCTCGCAGTCGGATAAGGGCGAATTGGTCATCGGCGCCGGCACCGACCAGTACACCTCCTATTCGCAGACCGGCGGCCTGCACATCATCAACCACACGCTCGACGCCATCTGCGAGATGTTCCCCATGTTCACGCGCATGAAGATGCTGCGTTCGTGGGGCGGCATCGTTGATGTCACGCCTGACCGTTCGCCGATCCTGGCCAAGACCCCGGTGCAGGGGCTCTACGTCAATTGTGGCTGGGGCACCGGCGGCTTCAAGGCGACGCCCGGCTCGGGGCACGTCTTCGCCCACACCATCGCCCGCGACGAGCCGCATCCGATCAACGCGCCGTTCACGCTGGAGCGCTTCCGCACCGGCCGCCTGATCGACGAGGCGGCAGCGGCGGCCGTCGCCCACTGATGACGATGCTCGCCGCCACCATTGCGGCAGTTGCCGCGCCGCTGGTCCTCGCCAACGAGAAGGGCATGCTGCATGTCCCCGACGTCAGCGAGGTACGGCTGCAGACGATCAGCCGCAGCGACAACGAGACGGAGTGGCCGTTCTCTGTCGCTTCGGGCCTGCTCGCCTGTGTCTGGAGCGGTGGGCGCAAGGTGGTTTCCTTCATCGAGACGACAGACGATCCCGACGACGAGCACGAGGCGCCACCCGGCCGCCACGTGATCGTCTCGGCCAATCCGTTCGAACTTACCTTCCTCAACATCTCGAGCCGCGACCTGTTTCTGCCTGCCGATACTGTCGAGACGCTGATCAGACGCGTCGCACCGTTCGAGGCATTGGGCCAAAGGCTCTGCGACCAGCCGCAAGGCACCATTGTCGGACCCGGCGAACTCTAGGGATTTATCCAGATGCTTCTCATTCGTTGCCCTTATTGCGAGGAAGAGCGCCCCGAGCTCGAATTCCGCAACGCCGGCGAGGCGCATATCGCCCGTCCGACCGACATCGCTTCGATCTCCGACGAGGACTTCGAGAAGTTCTTCTTCATCCGCTCGAACCCCAAGGGTCTCGTTTTCGAACGCTGGCGCCATGTCCATGGCTGCGCCCGTTTTTTCAACGCGGCGCGCGACACGGTCTCGGACAAGTTCCTTTTGACCTACAAGGCCGGTGAGCCGAAACCTGACGCCTCGACGCTTCACGCCGAAGGCGGTCCCGCAGCCTGGGCCAACCGCCCGCCGGACCAGCTCAACGAAAAGCCCAAGGCAAAACGCTCCACCAAGGGAGAGGCATGATGGCCGGTTCCTACCGCATTTCCGGCCAGGGCCGCCTGACGCCGGCGAAGACCGCGCGCTTCACCTTCGACGCCAAGTCGATGACGGGGCTTGCGGGCGACACCGTGGCGTCGGCGTTGCTCGCCAATGGCGTGCATCTCGTCGGCCGCTCGTTCAAGTATCACCGCCCGCGCGGCATCCTGTCGGCCGGCGCCGAGGAGCCGAACGCGCTGGTTACCGTCAGCCGCGACGCCGCGCGCAAGACGCCCAATGTTCGTGCCACCGTGCAAGAACTTTATGACGGGCTCGACGTCGCCTCGCAGAACCGCTGGCCGTCGCTCTCGTTCGACGTCGGCGCGGTCAACGACCTCGCTTCGCCGTTCTTCTCGGCCGGCTTCTACTACAAGACTTTCATGTGGCCGAAGGCTGCGTGGAAGAATTTCTACGAGCCCAACATCCGCTCGGCCGCCGGTCTGGGCGTCGCGCCCGACCAGCCCGATCCAGACCACTATTCGTCGCGCTATGCCCATTGCGAAGTGCTGGTGCTCGGCGGCGGCGCATCCGGCCTTGCCGCAGCCCTTGCTGCGGCCGAAACCGGCGTGCGTGTCATCATCTGCGATGAGCAGGCCGAGTTCGGCGGCGCACTGCGCTTCGAAAAAGGCGCTGTCATCGACGGACAGGACGGCTGGGCATGGGCGCAAGGCGTTGCTGCCAAGCTCGCCGCCATGGACAACGTCACGCTTCTGTCGCGCACCACGGCGTTCGGCTACTACGCCCAGAACTTCGTCGGCCTGACCGAGCGTGTTACCGACCATCTCGCCAGCCCCGATCGCGAGGCACCGCGCGAGCGGCTGTGGCAGGTCCGCGCCAAGCGCGTGGTCATCGCCACCGGCGCCATCGAGCGCCACATGGTGTTCGCCAATAACGACCGCCCCGGCGTCATGCTGGCGTCCGCCGCGCGCATCTATCTGAACCATTATGGCGTCACCGTCGGCCGCAATGTCGGCGTCTACACCGCCAATGACAGCGCCTACGCCGCAGCGATCGACCTCAAGAAGGCCGGCATCGGCATCGCCGCAATCGTCGACCTGCGCGACAACCCGTCCGGACCGTTGGTCGACGAGGCGCGCGCTCTCGGCATCGAGGTCAATCACGGCCGCGCCGTCACCAGCGTCAACGGCAGCCAGCGCATCAAGTCGATGACCGTGCAGGCCAAGGCCGGCGGCGCCGAGCGCACCATCGCCGTCGACGCGCTCTTGATGTCGGCCGGCTGGACGCCGTCAGTGCACATGTTCTCGCAGTCGCGCGGCAAGGTCGCCTTCGACGCCGACACGCGCCGCTTCCTGCCGGGCACCTACGCCCAGGACTGCGTCTCGGTCGGCGCCTGCAACGGCTCAGACGGCCTGGAAGACACGATCTCGCAGGCGCTGGAAGCCGGGGGCCCCCCCCCCCCCCCCCCCCGCTGCCGGCGGCGCGGCCTCGGACGTCTGGGTGATGGAGGCGCGGATGAGGGGCGGCCCGTTGTCGATGGGCCGAG
>NZ_JAMSHL010000044.1:0-8869 GCF_026521175.1 Aminobacter sp. MET-1
GAAGGTCGGGATGATCTGCAGCAGCCGCGCCAGAAGATAGGACAAAGAGGGCATAGGCCTGGCCTTCGAGAAAGGCGGGGCCGGCCGGGGGCCCCCCCCCGCGCCCCAGCCGCAGGGCACGATCCCGGTTTCGGTCAGATCGCGCTTCTTAGATGAGAATTCTTCGGCCACTGGTCGACACGTATGGCGGGCACGTTGGCCCGCACCCGATGCAAAGGGGCTTTCGAGGGCCCCGAAAAGGAGAACGACATGAACCAAGAGGTCATGAATCTCTTCAACCCGCAGGCCCCTGCGCAGGTGTTCGATTCCATCCGGATTTCGCTCGCCAGTCCCGAGAAGATCCTGTCCTGGTCGTTCGGCGAGATCAAGAAGCCCGAGACGATCAACTACCGTACCTTCAAGCCGGAGCGCGACGGCCTGTTCTGCGCCCGCATCTTCGGCCCGATCAAGGACTACGAATGCTTGTGCGGTAAGTACAAGCGCATGAAGTACAAGGGCGTCATCTGCGAAAAGTGCGGCGTTGAAGTCACGCTGTCGCGCGTCCGTCGCGAGCGCATGGGTCACATCGAGCTCGCAGCGCCCGTCGCCCACATCTGGTTCCTGAAGTCGCTGCCGAGCCGCATCGGCACGCTGCTCGACATGACCCTCAAGGACATCGAGCGCGTTCTGTATTTCGAGAACTACATCGTCACCGAGCCGGGCCTCACCGCGCTGAAGGAGCATCAGCTTCTCAGCGAGGAGGAGTACATGCTTGCCGTCGACGAGTACGGCGAAGACAGCTTCACCGCCATGATCGGCGCCGAGGCCATCCATGACCTGCTTGCCAGCATGGACCTGGAGAAAATCGCCGGCGACCTGCGTACGGAGCTCGCTTCGACGACGTCGGAACTCAAGCAGAAGAAGTATCTCAAGCGCCTCAAGGTGGTCGAGAACTTCATGGAATCGGGCAACCGTCCCGAGTGGATGATCATGAAGGTCGTGCCGGTGATCCCGCCGGATCTGCGTCCGCTGGTCCCGCTGGACGGCGGCCGCTTTGCGACCTCCGACCTGAACGACCTCTATCGTCGCGTCATCAACCGCAACAACCGTCTGAAGCGCCTGATCGAGCTCCGCGCGCCGGGGATCATCATCCGCAACGAGAAGCGCATGCTGCAGGAGGCTGTCGACGCACTGTTCGACAACGGCCGCCGCGGTCGCGTCATCACGGGTGCCAACAAGCGCCCGCTGAAGTCGCTGTCCGACATGCTCAAGGGCAAGCAGGGCCGCTTCCGTCAGAACCTGCTCGGCAAGCGCGTCGATTATTCCGGCCGTTCGGTCATCGTGACCGGTCCGGAGCTGAAGCTGCACCAGTGCGGCCTGCCGAAGAAGATGGCGCTCGAGCTGTTCAAGCCGTTCATCTATGCGCGTCTCGACGCCAAGGGTTACTCCTCGACCGTCAAGCAGGCCAAGAAGCTGGTCGAAAAGGAAAAGCCTGAAGTTTGGGATATCCTCGACGAGGTCATCCGCGAGCATCCGGTCCTGCTCAACCGCGCGCCTACGCTGCACCGCCTGGGCATCCAGGCCTTCGAACCCACTCTGATCGAAGGCAAGGCCATCCAGTTGCACCCGCTCGTCTGCACGGCCTTCAACGCCGACTTCGACGGCGACCAGATGGCTGTTCACGTTCCGCTGTCGCTCGAGGCTCAGCTCGAAGCGCGCGTGCTGATGATGTCGACCAACAACATCCTGCACCCGGCTTCCGGCGCGCCGATCATCGTTCCGTCGCAGGACATGGTTCTCGGTCTCTACTATCTCTCGATCGTCAACCAGAACGAGCCGGGTGAGGGCATGGTGTTTGCCGATATGGGCGAACTCCAGCACGCGCTAGAGACCAAGGCTGTGACGCTGCACGCCAAGATCAAGGGTCGCTTCCGCACGGTCGACGCCGAAGGCAACGAAGTGTCGAAGATCTACGACACCACGCCTGGCCGCATGATCCTCGGCGAACTGCTGCCGAAGAACGTCAACGTGCCTTACGAGACCGCAAACCAGGAGATGACCAAGAAGAACATCTCCAAGATGATCGACACCGTCTACCGCCACTGCGGTCAGAAAGAGACGGTCATCTTCTGCGATCGCATCATGGCTCTCGGCTTTGCGCACGCCTGCCGTGCCGGCATTTCGTTCGGCAAGGACGACATGCTCATTCCTGATACGAAGCACGGCCTGGTCGAACAGACCGAAGCGCTCGCGAAGGAATACGAGCAGCAGTACAATGACGGCCTGATCACTCAGGGCGAGAAGTACAACAAGGTCGTCGACGCCTGGGCCAAGTGCTCGGAAAAGGTCGCCGACGAAATGATGGCGCGCATCAAGGCGGTGGAATTCGAGGACAACGGTCGTCAGAAGCCGATGAACTCGATCTACATGATGTCGCACTCGGGTGCTCGCGGTTCGCCCACCCAGATGCGTCAGCTCGCCGGTATGCGCGGCCTCATGGCCAAGCCGTCGGGCGAAATCATCGAGACGCCGATCATCTCGAACTTCAAGGAAGGTCTGACCGTTCTTGAATACTTCAACTCGACCCACGGCGCCCGTAAGGGTCTCGCGGATACCGCGTTGAAGACGGCCAACTCGGGTTACCTGACCCGTCGTCTCGTCGACGTGGCCCAGGACTGCATCGTCAACTCCGTGGATTGCGGCACCGAGAAGGGCCTCACCATGCAGCCGATCGTCGATGCCGGTCAGGTCGTTGCGTCGCTCGGCCAGCGTATCCTTGGCCGTACCGCGCTCGACGACATCAACCACCCGGTGACCGGCGACCTGCTGGTCAAGGGCGGTACGCTGATGGACGAGCGCGACATCGAGGTCATCGAGAAGGCTGGCGTTCAGACCGTCCGCATCCGCTCGGCGCTGACCTGCGAAGTCAAGGTCGGCGTCTGCGCGGTCTGCTACGGTCGCGATCTGGCACGCGGTACCCCTGTCAACCAGGGCGAAGCTGTCGGCGTCATCGCCGCTCAGTCGATCGGCGAGCCGGGCACGCAGCTCACCATGCGTACCTTCCACATGGGCGGTACGGCACAGGTGGTGGACTCGTCCTTCCTCGAAGCCTCGTATGAAGGTGTCGTGCAGGTCCGCAACCGCAACGTCGTCCGCAACTCGGACGGCAACCTGGTGGTGATGGGCCGTAACATGGCGATCCTGATCCTCGACGAGACCGGCAAGGAGCGCGCCACGCACCGCGTCACTTATGGTTCGCGTATATTCGTGGACGATGGCGACAAGGTGAAGCGCGGCCAGCGTATCGCCGAGTGGGACCCCTATACCCGTCCGATCCTCACCGAAATCGAGGGGCGTGCGGCGTTCGAAGACCTCGTCGACGGCATCTCCGTTCAGGAAACGGCCGACGAGTCGACCGGCATCACCAAGCGTGAGGTCATCGACTGGCGCTCGACGCCGCGCGGTTCGGATCTCAAGCCGGCGATCGTCGTTCAGGACGCCAAGGGTAAGGTCGGTAAGCTGTCGAAGGGTGGCGATGCCCGCTTCCTGCTCTCGGTCGAGGCCATTCTTTCGGTCGAACCGGGCGCACATGTGAAGCCGGGCGACGTGCTGGCGCGTATCCCGATGGAAAGCGCGAAGACGAAGGACATCACCGGCGGTCTGCCGCGTGTTGCCGAACTCTTCGAAGCCCGTCGTCCGAAGGATCACGCCATCATCGCCGAGATCGACGGCACGGTCCGCTTCGGCCGCGACTACAAGAACAAGCGCCGCATCATCATCGAGCCGCATGACTCGACGCTTGAGCCGGTCGAATACCTGATCCCGAAGGGTAAGCCGTTCCACCTCCAGGACGGCGACGCGATCGAGAAGGGCGACTACATCCTCGACGGCAACCCCGCGCCGCACGACATCTTGGCGATCAAGGGCGTGGAAGCTTTGGCTTCCTACTTGGTCAACGAAATCCAGGAAGTCTACCGACTGCAGGGCGTGTCGATCAACGACAAGCACATCGAGGTCATCGTTCGGCAGATGCTGCAGAAGATCGAGATCACCGTTCAGGGTGACTCGGTCTACATCCCGGGTGATCATGTCGACGTCATCGAGTTCGACGAGATCAACGATCGCCTGATCGAGGAAGGCAAGAAGCCTGCCGAAGGTCAGCCGGTTCTGCTCGGTATCACCAAGGCATCGCTGCAGACGCCGTCCTTCATCTCGGCCGCTTCCTTCCAGGAAACGACCCGCGTGCTCACCGAAGCAGCAGTTGCCGGCAAGACCGACATGCTGCAGGGCCTGAAGGAAAACGTCATCGTCGGCCGCCTGATCCCGGCCGGTACGGGTGGCATGATGAGCCAGATCCGGCGCATCGCCACCTCGCGCGACGAACTGATCCTCGACGAGCGCCGCAAGCTCTCGGGCGCGGAAGTTGCCGAGCCGATCCTGACCGACATGGTCAACGCCGCTCAGTAAGAGCGTCGACGACAGAGACAAAAAAGCCGCCGGAGCGATCCGGCGGCTTTTTGCTGTTCGGGGTGTGCATGTTCGGCCTGCACGCCAATAGGCTTAGGTTCTCCGGCACCGACTGCTTGGTATGGCTGTTCGGCCGCACGCAATTTTAGCGGTCTGGCGCCTCGGGTATGGATCTTTGGGTAAGCTAGCAGTTCAGCCGGCGAGGCGGGTTGCTTCTGTCCGGCGTGGTCGCCGTCATCGCCGCGCCTTCATCATAATGCAGCGCGCCTTTGGGCTGGAGACGCGGGTGAGGGCGATCCTTTGAGCATTCGCCCATTCCGCGCTGCGCCCGACACGGCGCCTTCTGGTTGGCCCATGCCCGCCTTTGTGGCCGCGGTGGGGGGCGTTGCCCACTTAGACCCGAATGTCGGAAACAGTGTTCGGAAAGCACGACGCAAAAGCTCGAACAGCTGTTGCGTCCGTTGGGACGCACTGCAGTCTAGAGCGGCTCGTTGAAAGTGACAATCGACACTTCGCCTTCGAGCGCGCCCTGGTAGGCCGAGATATGCGGTTCGTCGTCGGGTTCGCCCTGCATGTCGCCGATCTGGTCGAGCTCGGCTTCGGCGTAACCTTCCTTGGCCAGCGCCTCGAGTGCCGAGCGCACCGCAGAATCATCGTCGGGTGCCACCAGCATGATGTGCACGCCTTCGGGCTGGCCGCCCTTGCGCCGCCAGACTCGCCCGGTGATGATCGTCACAGGGCGTTCGTCATTGTCGTTCATCGCTGATTCCTTGTCCGGATGGGGTGGGCGAGGGGATTCGCTCCTGTATCCACGATTTTCGCACGAAGGTCGGGTGCAAGACAGGCCAAAGAGCGTTACAAACGAAGCATTAACCCTGGTTGCAGCGCAATAAAGTTGCGCTCGGTCCCTTGTGATGCGGCGCAGCCCTTATTCCTTAAGGATTTTGGCGCCTCGGGGTTGACGCTAGGCGGTCATGCGAGTAGAAGCCGCAACGTCTGAGCCGATGTGAGGCTGGCTTTTCCGAAGCGACGCGCTTTGGAGTTTGCCTCAAACAGGGTTCGTTTTACGAGCGAAATGACATTTCTGTCTTGCATGAAGCGGTTCCGCTTCCTCTGCGGTTTGTTCGGGCAGGACCGCGTAACGCGGTTTATGGCCCGAATTTGCGTATGGAAATGCCGCTTTAAGCCGCCCCGAACGGGCTTGAGACACGGAATTTGAGAGACAAGAGGGTTTAATGCCTACCGTCAACCAGCTGATCCGCAAGCCGCGCCAGGCGCCGGCGACGCGCAATAAGGTTCCGGCCATGCAGGCCAACCCGCAGAAGCGTGGCGTTTGCACGCGCGTCTACACGACGACGCCGAAGAAGCCGAACTCCGCACTGCGTAAGGTCGCGAAGATTCGCCTGACCAATGGCTTCGAAGTGATCGGCTACATCCCCGGCGAAGGTCACAACCTTCAGGAGCACTCCGTGGTCATGATCCGCGGCGGCCGCGTGAAGGATCTTCCGGGTGTGCGCTATCACATCATCCGCGGCGTGCTCGACACGCAGGGTGTGAAGAACCGCAAGCAGCGCCGTTCGAAGTACGGTGCGAAGCGTCCGAAGTAATTCGGGTTCTGCAGTTTAGGTGCTGCGCGAGGTTCTCCGCGTAATAGAGCGCCAGTCAAAGTTTGAGAGACAAAAGCCATGTCCCGTCGTCACAGTGCAGATAAGCGCGAAATCAACCCGGATCCCAAGTTTGGCGATCTGGTCATCACCAAGTTCATGAATGCCGTCATGTATGACGGCAAGAAGTCGATCGCCGAGACGATCGTCTATGGTGCTCTGGACCAGGTTCAGGCCAAGACCAAGCAGGAGCCGGTGTCGGTCTTCCATCAGGCGCTCGACAATGTCGCGCCGCACGTTGAAGTCCGTTCGCGCCGCGTCGGTGGTGCGACTTACCAGGTCCCGGTCGATGTTCGTCCGGAGCGCCGCCAGGCTCTCGCTATTCGTTGGCTGATCACTGCTGCGCGCAACCGCAACGAGACCACCATGGTCGACCGCCTCTCCGGCGAGCTGATGGACGCGGCCAACAACCGCGGCACCGCCGTGAAGAAGCGTGAAGACACCCACAAGATGGCCGAAGCCAACCGCGCCTTCGCGCATTACCGCTGGTAACAGCGCGTCCGAACGACTGAGAGGCACCTCCCATGGCCCGCGAATATAAGATCGAAGACTACCGCAATTTCGGTATTATGGCGCACATCGACGCCGGTAAGACCACGACGACCGAGCGTATCCTGTATTACACGGGCAAGTCGCACAAGATCGGCGAAGTCCATGATGGCGCTGCTACCATGGACTGGATGGAGCAGGAGCAGGAACGCGGCATCACGATCACGTCCGCTGCCACCACGACCTTCTGGAAGGGTCGCGACGGCAAGCAGCGCCGCTTCAACATCATCGACACCCCCGGCCACGTCGACTTCACCATTGAAGTCGAGCGTTCGCTGCGCGTTCTCGACGGCGCCATCGCGCTGCTCGACGCCAACGCCGGTGTTGAGCCGCAGACCGAGACCGTGTGGCGCCAGGCAGACAAGTATCACGTCCCGCGCATGATCTTCTGCAACAAGATGGACAAGATCGGCGCTGACTTCTATCGCTCGTACGAGATGATCAAGTCGCGCCTTGGTGCGACCGCTGTTGCCGTTCAGCTGCCGATCGGCGCTGAATCGGAGTTCAAGGGCGTTGTCGACCTGATCGAGATGAACGCGCTGGTCTGGCGCGATGAAAGCCTGGGCGCTGCCTGGGACGTCGTCGAGATCCCGGAAGACCTCAAGGCCAAGGCCGAAGAGTTCCGCGAGAAGATGATCGAGACCGCCGTCGAAATGGACGAGACGGCTCTCGAGAACTACCTCGAAGGCAAGATGCCGACGAACGACGAACTGCGCGCGCTGATCCGCAAGGGCACCATCGCCGTCAAGTTCTTCCCGATGTTCTGCGGCTCGGCCTTCAAGAACAAGGGCGTTCAGCCGCTGCTCGACGGCGTCGTTGAATTCCTGCCGTCGCCGATCGACGTTCCGGCCATCAAGGGCATCGATGCCAAGACCGAAGCCGAGATCGAGCGTCACGCTGACGACAACGAGCCGCTTTCGATGCTGGCATTCAAGATCATGAACGATCCGTTCGTCGGCTCGCTCACCTTCTGCCGCATCTATTCGGGCAAGGTGGTCAAGGGCGCTTCGCTCGAAAACACCGTCAAGGGCAAGAAGGAGCGTCTCGGCCGTATGCTGCAGATGCACTCGAACTCCCGCGCCGACATCGAAGAGGCTTTCGCCGGCGACATCGTCGCTCTGGCCGGCCTCAAGGAAACGACCACCGGCGACACGCTCTGCGATCCGCTGCACCAGGTCATCCTCGAGCGCATGGAATTCCCCGAGCCGGTCATCCAGATCGCCATCGAGCCGAAGACCAAGGGCGACCAGGAAAAGATGGGCCTCGCGCTCAACCGTCTGGCTGCTGAAGATCCGTCGTTCCGCGTAAAGTCGGACGAAGAATCCGGCCAGACCATCATCGCCGGCATGGGTGAACTGCACCTCGACATCATCGTCGACCGCATGCGTCGCGAGTTCAAGGTCGAGGCCAACGTCGGCGCTCCGCAGGTTGCTTACCGCGAGACCATCACGCGTTCCTACGAGCAGGACTACACCCACAAGAAGCAGACCGGCGGTACCGGCCAGTTCGCCCGCGTCAAGCTGGTGTTCGAGCCGAACACCGAGAGCGAAGAGTTCCAGTTCGACGCCAAGGTCATCGGCGGCTCGGTCCCGAAGGAATACATCCCGGGCGTCGAGAAGGGTATCCGCAGCGTCCTGTCGTCTGGTCCGTTCGCCGGCTTCCCGATGATCGGTGTCAAGGCAACGCTCATCGACGGTGCCTACCACGACGTCGACTCGTCGGTCCTCGCCTTCGAAATCGCCTCCCGTGCAGCTCTGCGCGAAGCCGCTCCGAAGCTGGGCGTCCAGCTGCTTGAGCCGGTCATGAAGGTGGAAGTCGTGACGCCGGAAGACTACGTCGGCAACGTCATCGGCGACCTCAACAGCCGCCGTGGCCAGATCCAGGGCCAGGAGTCCCGCGGTATCGCCGTCGTCGTCAACGCGATGGTCCCGCTGGCGAACATGTTCAAGTACGTGGACAGCCTGCGCTCGATGTCGCAGGGCCGCGCTCAGTACACGATGCAGTTCGACCACTACGAGCCGGTCCCGACTGCAGTCGCCCAGGAAGTTCAGAAAAAATACGCGTAATTCCAAGGAATTGCAGCGTTTCGTTAATTTAACGCCCTTATTGGGCTAGCAGGAATGGAGACCTCACATGGCAAAAGGTAAATTCGAGCGTAATAAGCCTCATGTGAACATCGGCACGATTGGTCACGTTGACCACGGCAAGAC
>NZ_JAMSHL010000045.1:0-8099 GCF_026521175.1 Aminobacter sp. MET-1
ATCTTCGCACCGATCTCCTGGATCGGCTTCTTCTTCGCGCCACGCGCAATCTGGATATCGGTCTTGAATTCGGCCATGACTCTCTTCCCTTGAGTTTGGTTCGATTTTCCAGGGCGCCCGACGGCGCCCGAAACTAGAAGCGCGGTGCCGCCTTGTTTGCCGCGCGATAGGCTGAGGTGACAGTGTTGGCCATCAGCAGCGCGATCGTCATCGGCCCGACACCGCCGGGTACCGGCGTGATCGCGCCGGCCTGTTCGGCTGCACTCGCATAGTCGACGTCACCGACCAGCTTCGATTTGCCGTTGGCGCCTTCGCTGCGGTTGATGCCTACATCGATGACGGTGGCGCCCGGCTTGACCCAGTCGCCCTTGATCATCTCGGGACGGCCAACGGCTGCGACCAGGATATCGGCCGTGCGGCACAGCGCCGGCAGGTCCTTGGTGCGACTGTGGGCGATGGTGACGGTGGCATTGGCGTTGAGCAGAAGGTTGGCCATCGGCTTGCCGACGATGTTGGAGCGGCCGACGACGACGGCGCTGAGACCCGAGAGGTCGCCGCCGAGCGCGCGCTCGATCAAGAGCATCGAGCCGGCGGGCGTGCAGGGCACGAAGGCGGTGTCGAGTTCGCCGGTGCCGAGCTTGCCGACATTGGTGAAATGGAAGCCGTCGACATCCTTGTCGGCCGAGATCGTCTGGATGATCTTGCCGGCGTCGATGTGGTCGGGCAGGGGCAGCTGCACCAGGATACCATGGATCGCCGGATCGGCGTTGAGCTTGCGGATCAGCGCGACTAGGTCGGCCTCGGTGGTCTCAGCCGGCAATGCATGCTCGACCGAATGGAAGCCGCACTCCTTGGCCTTCTTACCCTTGGAGGAAACATAGACCTGGCTGGCAGGGTCGTGGCCGACGATGACGACCGCGATGCCAGGAACCACGCCCGTCTCGGCGATCAGCGTTTCGGCTGCTGTCCGGACCTTGGCCACCACATCGGCGGCAACTGCCTTGCCATCGATTACCGTCGTCATGCTGTGCACTTCCTCCCAGGCAAGCGCGATCATTCCTACGGCAGATACCGCAGGTTTCCAGCTCCGGATACAACACCCGGCCCGCTTTTCGCGCTGAATTTTCCCGTCTGAATCTATAGCAGGCGGCATGCCTGAAAGTCAACCTTAATGCAAAAATCTTTCATGAAGAGAAATATCGGCGATTTGCATTCCGGAGAGTGAAGTCGCGCGACGAGCGTTGCCTCAAAAGCAAAAGGCCGGCGTGCGCCGGCCTCTGCCTGTATCTCATTTAGCTCCGCTCAGATGACGAAGAACCAGTTGGCGAGCAGCACCACCGCGACGCCCGCGATCAGCGTCAGATAGGGCAGGATGCCGGCCTTGCGGTTCTTCAAATCCTCCTGGCTGATGCCGAGGTCGTCGAGCATGTGCACAGGGAACTTGCCGCCGTCTTGGACATAGTGGCGGTAGCAGAACACCGGGATGATGAGGGCGGCGGCAATGAAGCCGGCCCACAGGGCCCAGGGGTTCCACACCTTGGCGCCGGCACCCATGAACATGGCGTTGACGTAGGAAAGCAGGGCGCCGACGGCGATCAGGATCGTCGGTGCCTTCCACGGCCGCTTGATGTGGCCGTTGTCGATGCGGTGGATCCAGCCTGAATTCAGGTTGAGGAAGTTGAAGATGATGTAGCCGCAGTTCGACACCGACAGCACGAAGAAGAAGCTGGTGGCGTCCGCGGCGGCGACTGCAAGCAGGAAAACGTTGAAGATCAGGTCAGTCCACATCGCGCGGGTGGGCGCGCCGTGGCCGTTGACGTGGCTGAGGTAACGCGGCAGCCAGCCGTCGACCGAGCCCTGGTACAGGGTGCGCGACGAACCGGCCATGGCCGTCATGATCGACAGCATCAGCGCCATGATCATCAGCATCACCATGATCGAGGTGACGAAGCCCGCGCCGCCGACCATCTTGGCCATGGCTTCGGCAACGCCCGAACCGTCGACAATGGGGGTTGCCAGCATGCCGTTGAGGCCGAGCACGCCCTGGAAGGTGAAGGGCACCAGCGTGTAGAGCGCTAGGCAGAGCAGGCCCGAGTAGAAGATCGCCCGCACCGTATCGCGGCCGGGGTTCTTGAACTCCGAGGTGTAGCAGATGGCCGTTTCGAAGGCGTAGGCCGACCATGCCGCGATGAACATGCCGCCGAAGGCAAGGGTCCAGCCGGCGACGTTCCACGAGCCGGGTTCGGGCGCGTAGGCGGCGGCGAGCGGCACCAGCGGCGAGTAGTTCGCCCAGTTAATCTGGCCGGTGATGATCGGAACGACGCCGACGATCAGCATCGGCACGATGACGATCAGGCCGATGTACTTCTGCACATTGGCGGTGCCGAGGATGCCGCGGTGCTGGATGGCGAAAGTCACCAGCATCAGGATCACGCCGATGAAGAACACGGAGTTGAGCGAGAAGCTGACCGGGCCGAGCGAGCCGTGATAAAGCGTCCAGGTGCGGATCGCCGGCGTGGCGGCGGCGCTCAGCACCGCGATGGCGTCAGCCGCTGCCTTGCCGGCATTGGCCGGATCTGCGAGCCATGCGACGACTTCGGGCGAGGTGTCGGTGAAGCCGGGGATAGGGGCCAGGGCGTTGAGGATGTAAGCGGCCGCGATCGAGCAGCCGAGGGACAGCACAGGCGTCCAGGCGAGCCAGTTGCACCACACCGACAGCGGCGCGATGAACTTGGAATAGCGCAGCCATGCGGTGGCGCCATAGACCGAGGCGCCGCCCGACTTGGACGGGAACAGGCCGGCGATCTCGGCATAGGTGAAGGACTGGATCAGGCCGAGAATGATCGAGGCGGTCCAGATCAGGAAGGCGATGTTGCCGGTGGTTCCGGCGATGCCGCCGATGGAAAACAGCACCAGAGCCGGCACGCCGCTGGCGACCCAGAAGGCGCCGCGCCAGTCGATTGTTCTGTGAAGGCCGTCGCCGGCCTCTGCGGTTGTCATTGTTGTTGCGCTCATTTCAGTTCCCCGACTTGGTCGAAAGGTCCCGCGCCTTTCGACACGGGACCGTTTGGGTTTGTTGTTGGGTCCGGCGTGTCAGAGCACGAAGAACCAGTTGGCAATCAGCACCACCGCAAGACCGGCGATCAGTGTCACATAGGGCAGGATTCCCGCCTTCTTGCGGTTCAGGTCGGCCTCGTTCATGCCGAGGTCCTCGAGCATGTGATCCGGGAACTTGCCGCCGTCTTGGATGTAGTGGCGGAAGCAGAACACCGGCAGGATCAGCGCGACGGTGAACAGGCCTGCCCACAGCGCCATCGGGTTCCACACCTTGGCGCCCGCGCCCATGAAGACGGCGTTGACGAAGGCAAAGATGGTGCCGGCTGCGAGCAGCCAGGTCGGGGCCTTCCACGGCCGGTGGATGTGGCCGTTGTCGAGACGATGGATCCAGCCGGCATTGAGATTGAGGAAATTGAAGATGATGTAGCCGCAGTTTGCGACGGCCAGGATGAAGAAGAAGCTGGTGGCGTCGGTGGAGGCGATCGCCAGCAGGCAGAGGTTGAAGATCAGGTCGGTCCACATGGCGCGGGTGGGCGCGCCGTGCTCGTTGACATGGCTTAGGTAGCGCGGCAGCCAGCCGTCGAGCGAACCCTGGTAGAGAGTGCGCGACGAACCGGCCATTGCCGTCATGATGGCCAGCAGCAGCGCCAGGATCATCAGCATGACGAGAAGCGTCTTCACCAGGCCGCCGCCGCCGACCATGGTGGCCATGGCGTCGGCGACGCCCGAGCCGTCGACGATCGGCGTTGCCAGCATGCCGCTGATGCCGAGCACGCCCTGGAAGGTGAACGGCACCAGGATGTAGAGCAGCATGCACAGCAGGCCGGAGTAGAAGATCGCCTTGAACGTGTCGGTGGCCGGGTTCTTGAACTCGCGGGTGTAGCAGACTGCGGTCTCGAAGCCGTAGGTCGACCAGGCCGCGATGAACATGCCGCCCAGCGCCAGCGTCCAGCCGGCGACGTTCCAAGAGCCGGGCTCGGGCGCATAGGCAGCAGCCAGCGGCACCAGCGGTGAATAGTTGTCCCAGTTGATCTGGCCCGTGATGATCGGGACGATGCCGACGATCAAAAGCGGCACGATGACCAGCAGGCCGACGACCTTCTGCACATTGGCGGTGCCGAGGATACCCCGATGCTGGATGGCAAAGGTCATCAGCATCAGGATCGCGCCGATCCAGAAGGTGGCGTTGAGCGAGAAACCGACCGGACCCAGCGTGTGGCTGTAGAGCGTCCAGGTACGGATGCCGGGAGTTGCTGCCGTGGTGACGGCGGCGACGGCGTCGGCAGCACTCGTGCCGACATTGGCTGCCATGTACTGCAGCACCTCGGGCGAGGTTTCGGTGAAGCCGGGGATCGGCGCCAGCGCGTTGAGGATGTAGGCGGCGGCGATGGTGCAGCCAAGCGACAGCACCGGCGTCCAGGCGAACCAGTTGCACCATACCGACAGCGGCGCGATGAACTTGGAATAGCGCAGCCAGGCAGTCGCGCCATAGACCGAGGCGCCGCCCGACTTGTTGGGGAACAGCCCCGCGATCTCGGCATAGGTGAACGACTGGATGAAGCCCATGATGATGGACAGCGTCCAGATCAGGAAGGCGATGTTGCCTGTCGTGCCGGCGATGCCGCCGATGGAAAACAGGACAAGCGGCGGCACGCCGCTGGCAACCCAGAAGGCGCCTCGCCAGTCGATTGTTCGATGCAGTTGCCCGGCGGATTCCGCCGTGCTGACATCAGTTACAGCGCTCATTGGTTCAATTCCCCATTTGGCTATAGGAGTGCCGTTCGCCCACGCCGACCTTTCGGTTTCGTGGTACGCGAGCATTTTCCGCTTAGGCTTCTTTTTTTCCTCAAAGTGAAGTTTGTCCGAATCCGATGCGCCGTCAAGCCATTTTGTCGCACGGCTAATGGAAACATCGCGCAACGGAAGCTTGCCTGGATGATCGGCCAGTGGTGTCGTGCCTGCATGGACGAAATCACCCTACCCGAACGGGTGGGAGCGCCGGGCTTCAGCGGTTTTTCCGGTTCCAGACGCCTGTTCGGCGGCTAATTTGACGCATCCACTGGAATGAAAAATTAATTCATGATATGAATTGATCTCTATGGCCGTATCGGGAGGAATGATCGGCCTGAAATCAAGGACGTTTCGGCAAGAGGTGGGCGCGATAACATAGGCGGGAGGAACATGAACGCCGCATGGAAAGGTCAGCGCCAGGGCATCGGAATTGAGGTGGTGCCGGTGGCAAGAGAGAGCAAATTCAGGGTCCTGATTGCCGAGCGCAATCCGCTCGTCGTGGCAGCTCTGGGCGACATGATCACACGTGACAGCCGTTTCGAGCTCGTCGAAAGCCTGCAGAGCGGCAAGGCCTTTCTGCAGGCCGCGGCCCGTGCCGAGACGGGTTTTGATCTGGCGGTGCTGGGCTGGAAGCTCTCCGACATGGACAGCGGCGAGGTGCTTTCCGAGATGCAGCGCCAGGGCCTGCATGCCCGCGTCGTCATCTTCTCCAACGACCATGACGTGGCGATCCTCAAGCAGTGCGTGCGGCTCGGCGTGCAGGGCTTCTGCTATCAGTTCGACGATCCGGCAATCCTGTTCGACACGCTGGTCGCCGTCGGCCATGGCCGGATCTGCATTCCTTACGTCGATGTCTCCAAGATCAACGACACGCCGCTGTCTCGCCTGACGACGCGCGAGCGCGAGCTGCTGTCGGTGCTCGCCGACGGCTGGACGAACCTGCAGATCGCCGCCCGCACCGGTATTTCGGAGAACACGGTGAAATACCACCTCAAGAATCTCTACGACAAACTCGACGTACGCAACCGCGCGATGGCCGTGGCGCTCTATGCCAGCGAGAGGAACCGCGGTCCGAGCCTGAGTTAAACCGGGATGAGTTGTTCCTGTGGGGCAACTCGGCTGGGTGTGAGACTGATCTCGCACCTTTCGCGTATCACGTCGCCTGCCTTCCTCCTCTCCGTCACGGCTTTGCCGTGCCACCTCTCTCCCACTTTGTGAGGGCGAGGAAACGCGAGCCACGCAATTCGCGGTACGGTCACTGAGATCCCGATGACCACCGCATACGTCCGTCTTGCGGGCGGGACTTGGCAGAACGCGGGTCCCTCGCCCCGCGAGGTGGGGGAGAGGTGGCACGGCGAAGCCGTGACGGAGAGGGGCTTTGGCGAGCCGTTGGTTCGCCCTGGTTGACTGAGTAGCCCTCCCAAAAGTCGAGGCGAGGGAAGTCGATATCCTTCCGCAGCTTCATCTTTCCAGCCGACAAGCCCAAAGCAAAAATGCCGCCCTGGTGGGGCGGCATCTGATGATGTCGGGCAGTCCGGAGGACCGTGGTCTTACTCCGCTGCTTCGGCGGTGCGCAGGTAGGACTCCAGCGAGTCGTCAAGTGCATCCTTCCATGGCGTATGATGCGCCGGCGCCATCGTGCCGGTGATGACAGACCTGTAGGAGTGGTTGCGGAACTCCATGATTCCCTTCTTCTTGTGTTCCTTCCACTCGAAGAAGGCCTGGTTGGCGCCGTCCACGTCGAAGCTCGGATAGTCGGTCTCGGCTATCAGTTCCTTGACGTACTCACCCTGGTATTCGATCGCGTCATGGGCGTCCTTGCCTGCGTCCTCGCGGGCCACGCGGTCTTCGACGTCGGCGATCATTTCCTGCTTGGTCGCGGGCAGTTTGATGCGGTCGAGGATGACGTCGCGTGTCCACCATGCCTGCGCGTCGAACATGTTGAAGGTGAACCACTGGTCCTGCATGCCGAGATAGAACAGCGCCGGATTGTGAACGTAGGCGACGCCCTTGTAGAGGTCGGCGGTCGCCAGCCGGTTGGCCGTCCTCAGGCGCAGGTCGTCGGGCAGGAACGGGAAGTGGTGCTTGTAGCCGGTGCACAGGATGATCGCATCGATGCGCTTCGTCGAGCCGTCCTTGAAGGTGGCGGTGTTGACGTCGACCCGCTCCAGCAGCGGCCTTTCTTCCCAATTGTCGGGCCATTTGAAGCCCATGGGCGCGGTGCGATAGCAGTTGGTGATCGACTTGGCGCCGTATTTCCAGCACTGCGAACCGATGTCTTCGGCCGAGTAACTGGTGCCGACGATCAGGATGTCCTTGCCGGTGAACTCGCGGGCGTCACGGAAGTCGTGGGCGTGCAGGATGCGGCCGTTGAAACGGTCGAAACCGGGGAATTCAGGAACGTTCGGGGTCGAGAAATGGCCCGAGGCGACGATGACGTTGTCGAATTCCTCAGAATAGCAGTGATCTTTCGGCAGGTCCTGTACGGTGACGGTGAATTTCTTGGTCTCTTCGTTCCAGGTCACCATGCGCACCGCGGTCTCGAAGCGGATCCACTTGCGTACACCGGCCTTGTTCACGCGGCCTTCGATGTAGTCGAAGAGAACCGCACGCGGCGGATAGGAGGCGATCTGCTTGCCGAAATGCTCTTCGAAGGAATAGTCGGCGAACTCCAGGCCCTCCTTGGGGCCGTTTGACCAGAGGTAGCGGTACATCGAGCCGTGGACGGGCTCGCCATACTGGTCGAGGCCGGTGCGCCAGGTGTAGTTCCACAGGCCGCCCCAGTTGGCCTGCTTTTCGAAGCAGACAATTTCCGGGATGTCGGCGCCCTTCGCCGCGGCGGATTGAAATGCTCTCAGCTGTGCGAGCCCTGATGGCCCGGCTCCAATCACGGCGACACGCGCTTTCATGCGGAACTACCTCCCAGTAATTTTCCATGACGAAAGAAATTTCACTGGGATGATAATAATGGACCGTCGTCGCTGTCAACAAGCTTCGTCGTCGAAGCGTTTGGCGCAGACGCGGGCAGACGGGCAGCGACGCCTGCCTGTGGCATCGATTTTCGCTACTGGCATGAAAGGAAGCCTTGCCAGCGTCGTCAAAGCAGGTATTCTCTAGACTGAAATTACTTTACACACAGGCAAATTCAGACGAGGTGGTGACGATGTTTGCAGACTACCCCGCCGTACGCTCGGGTCCACCGCAACCGAGCTTGATCCTTCAGCCAGGGCTGCTTTTGCCTGGCATGGAGC
>NZ_JAMSHL010000046.1:0-6904 GCF_026521175.1 Aminobacter sp. MET-1
CCGTTCGGAGTCGTGACCGTGGTCGTGCCTTCGGCGGCGACCGCATGTTCATTGCCGCCGATGGTCACCGACGTCACCTTGGCGCCATCGGCGCCGGGCGTGTCATTGTCCATCACGTTGCCGCCGATCGCAGCACCACCCTCGACAACCGAGATGGCCTTGTCGTCGACGGCCAGCGGAACGTCGTCAACGATCTCGATCGTGATGCTGGCCGGCGCCGATGATGCCTTGCCGTCCGAAACCACAAGCGTGAAGCGATCCGTCTCGTCCGCTCCGGGCACGTCGGTGGTGGCCCCGGTCAACTCGTAGCGGTAGGTAGCAACGCCTGTCACCGGATCGTAGCCGGTAATCGTCAGGGTGCCATGCTGACCATCAAAGGTCTGGCCGACGAGATCGGCAATGCTGACCGTCTTGCCATTGATGGTCAGCGTCTTGAGATCGCTCAACCCATCCGGATCGGACAGTTTGAAGGTGCCGGTGGCAAACTCGCTAGCCGCGCCGGCATTCGAGCCCCCTTCATCCAGGCCCGCCTCGTGAACGATACCGGAGCCACCGCCGATCCCCGGCGCTATGTCGATGGAAGGTGCCCTGTTGATGCGATCGCCAATGGTCAGCTCTTCGCCGTCATATTGCGGGAAGGCCAGCGCGGTCGGGGGCAGAAGCATGGAAAGGTCGAAGCCGTCGCCGATGCCGCCGGCCGGCAGTTCGAAATTGCCGCCGGAGCTGTTGGCCCCGCCTGCGTTGGCCGAGATCGAGCCGTCGGCGCCGAAGGCGACGTTGATGCCGCCGGCTTCAAGCGCGGCGATCAGGGCAACGCGCGGAACCTCGACATCGCCGAGCAGGAAGGTCGGCACGTTGGAGGCGGCATCCTTGATGACGATGACGCTGCCGTCGGCCTGTTCGAGAACGAGGTTGTCGCCGTCGACCTTAATGTTGTCGATCGAGACGTTGGCCGGCAGGTGTACGACGTTGGAGGCGTCGGCGACATATTCGGCCTGTGTCGGCTGGGCGGGGGCGGCAGCCTGAGGCTGCGGGGTCTGGACAGGCTGGCCGGAGCCGGCGTCTACGGGAACCGGATCGGCTGCGGGCTGCTGCGCCTGCGCCAGAATCTGCTCACCGCCATCAGCGGTACGGTTGTCGGCTGCCGAAGCGCCCTCGAGCGCACCCTTGACGTTCTCGAACTCAACACTGGTGGTCATCGCCTGATCCCCTGCCTAATTGGCCAGACAGAACAAGGCGCACGCTATGTTTGCAACCGGGGCGGCCAGCCTGCTATATAGCTTGATATGCGGGATGATCTATTTTTTTAAGTTGGTAAACTTTATATGCATAACATATTATGCATTTTAGTCTTTCACTTCATATTTAGCAGCAAACCAATCAACGAATGGTTGAGATCCCGGCGATTCATTTACCGAACCACGTTCGCGGCGAGGAAAACCCAGAGGAAATCCCGCCTCGGTCCGGCTACGAGCTGACCGCTTCCTTGCCATAGGTACTGGTGCGACGCTTCAGCCAGGCGCCAAGCTGCTCCATGTAGAGATAGAGTACAGGCGTGACGAACAAGGTCAATGTCTGCGACACGACAAGACCGCCGACCACGGCGACACCGAGCGGCTGGCGCAGCTCGGCGCTGGCGCCGGCACCGAGTGCAATCGGCAGGGTGCTCATCAGGGCCGCAAACGTCGTCATCATGATCGGACGGAACCGCATCAGGCAGGCCTTGTGGATAGCCTCGCCCGCCGCCATGCCCTCACGCTGCAGGGTCAGCGCCACGTCGATCATCATGATCGCATTCTTCTTGACGATGCCGATCAGCATCAAGAGCCCGATGACGGCGATGACCGAGAGATCGAAGCCGAAAAGCGACAGCGACAACAACGCACCCACCGCCGCGGCCGGCAGGCCCGAAAGGATGGTCAACGGGTGGACGAAGCTCTCATAGAGCATGCCGAGCACGACATATATGGTCAGGATGGCGCCGAGGATCAGTAGCCCCTGGTTCGCAGCGGCATCCTGGAAGGTCTTGGCCGTCCCGTAATAGCTTGTCGTGACGTTCTGCGGCATGCCGATGTCGCCCTTCAGCTTGTCGATCCGGGCGATGCTGTCGCCAAGCGCCACACCATCGGGCAGGTTGTAGGACACCGTCACCGAAGGCAGCTGGCCCAGCTGGTTGACGGTCAGCGCCCCGACATTGCGCTCGATATGGGAGAAGGCGCCGAGCGGGATCAGCGTGCCGTTGGCACCCGGCACCTCGATGCGCGCCATGCGCTCGGGCGTCCAGTCGACATGGGGATCAAGCTCCATGATCACGTCATAGCTGTCGGACGGCGTGTAGATCGTCGACACCTGCTGGGTACCGAAACCGCCATAGAGGGTCGAGCGCAGCACGTCATTGGTGATGCCGAGCGACGCGGCCTTGTCCTTGTCGATGACCAGCCGTGCCTGCAGCGCCTTGTTCTGCAGATCCGAGGTGACGTCGGTGAAGAAGGCCCTGTCGGCGACCATCGCGTCGGTGAGCTTCTGGGCCCACTGGTTCATCAGGTCCTCGTTGAGGCTCTGAACGACGAGCTGATACTGGCTGGCGGAACCGCGGGCGCCGACGGAGAGGTTCTGGATCGGCGCCATGAAGGTCTGGACGCCGGCGATCTTGGCCAGCTGGGGCCGGAACTCCGACAGGATCTGCTGCAACGGCGGCCGCGCGGCCTTCGGCTTCAGCTCGACGAACAGCCGCGCCGAGTTCATGGCGCCAGACCCGCCACCGCCGCTACCGACCGTGCTGGCCACATGGGCCACATAGGGCGACTTGGCAAAGACATCGGCGACCTGCGCCTGGAGCGCACTCATGGCACCGAAGGAAATGTCCTCGCGGGCCAGCGTGGTGACCTGAAGCTGGCCGATATCCTCGAGCGGGAAGAAGCCTTTCGGCATGGTGCGCAGCTGGTAGACGGTCAAGCCGACCGAGCAGAGGAAAATTGCAAAGACGACTACGTGGAAGCGGAAGCAGACCTTGAGCAGGCTGTCATAACCACGGAGCACGGCGTCGAAGCCGCGCTCGAGCGCGCGGCCGACCCGGCCCTCGCCTTGCGAGGCGATGGGCAGGCGCGCGGCGAGCATCGGCGTCAGCGTCAGGGACACAAAGGTCGAGGCCAGGATGGCGACAACGACAACGACTGCAAATTCATAGAAGATCTTGCCTATGACGCCGCCCATGAGCAGCACCGGGATGAAGACGGCAACCAGCGACAGCGAGATCGCGATGATGGTGAAGCCAATCTCGCGCGAGCCCTTGATCGCCGCCTCGAAGGGACTTTCACCCTCTTCCTCGATGTGGCGGACGATGTTTTCCAGCATGACGATGGCGTCGTCGACAACGAGGCCAACCGAAAGCGTGAGCGCCATCAACGAAATGTTGTCGATGGAAAAGCCGAACAGATACATGACGCCGAAGGTGGCAATCAGCGAGATCGGCACGGCAAGTGCTGGAATGACGGTTGCCCAGACCCGGCGCAGGAAGATGAAGATGACCAGCGTGACGAGCGCAATGGTCAACGCCAGCGTGAACTGGACGTCGCTGACGGCCGCGCGAATGGAGGCGGCACGGTCGTTCAGTGTTTCAAGCGAAGCCGCAGCGGGCAGCTCTGCGCGGAACGTCGGCAGCATGGCCATGACGCGATCTACGACGGCCACGGTGTTGGCGTCGGGCTGGCGCTGGATGGCGAGCACAATGGCGCGCGTACCGTCATACCAGCTTGCCGATTGAAGATTGGCGACCGAGTCGATCACCCGCGTGACATCGCCGAGCCGGACAGGCTTGCCGTCCTTGCTCGAGATGATGAGGTTCGAGAACGCGGCGGCATTGTCGAGCTGGGTGTCAGCGACGATCGTCAGCTGCTGCTGGCTGCTCTGTAATGTTCCGAGCGGCGAGTTGGCGTTTGCCGAAGCTATCGCGGCCGCCAACTGGCTGGTGGAGATGCCCTTGGCGGCAAGCGCGTCGGCATCGACCTGGATGCGGACCGCATATTGCTGGCTGCCGTAGATCGACACCTGCGCCACGCCCTCCAGCGTCGACAGCGTCGGCGAAATGACCTGCTGGGAAAATGCGTCGAGGTCGGTCATCGGCACGACGTCGCTCTTCAACGCAAGCAGCAGGATCGGCGCATCGGCCGGATTGACCTTCCTGTAGCTCGGCGGCGACGGCATGTCGGCGGGCAAGGCGCGCGCCGACCGAGCAATCGCCGCCTGCACGTCGGCCGCTGCCGCGTCGATGTCGCGGTCGAGCACGAACTGGATCGATATCGATGTCGAGCCGAGCGAATTGGTGGTGGAGATGCTGTCGATGCCGGCGATGGTGGCGAATTGCTTGATCAGCGGCGTGGCGACCGAGGTCGCCATGGTGTCAGGTGACGCACCCGGCAGACTGGCCGAAACGTTGATGACGGGGAAATCGGCCCGCGGCAGCGCCGCCACCGGCAACTTGCTGTAGGCAAACAGGCCGGCAAGCACCAAGGACAGCGACATCAGCAGCGTCGCGATCGGTCGCCGGATACAGAATTCGGAGATGTTCATCGCCGACCCCTGGCTATTGCGCAATCTTCCGCGCCGGTTTCTGCGGGGAGGTGAAAGACGCAGGCTGGACGGGAGACGCCGACGTCCCGTTGGCCTCCGCAACCGTCGGCTGGACCTTGATGCCGGGCTTGAGACGCAACTGCCCCTCGGTCACGACCTGGTCGCCGGCGGCCAGGCCCGAGACGATCGCCGACAAGTTGCCTTCACTCGCCGCCACCTGCACCGGCCGCGCCTCGATGGTGTTGTCGGGGCGAACAAGATAGACGAACTGGCCGTTCTGGCCGGGCTGCAGCGCGACCGTCGGGATCAAGGTGGTGTCGTTCAGCTGCCCCTGGTCGATCTCGACATCGACATATTGCCCAGGCCACAGCGCCATCTGCTCGTTGGCGAACGCCGCCCGCATGGCGATCGTGCCCGACGTCATGTCGACGGCGGAATCGATGAAGTCCATCACGCCGGTCGCAAGCACATCGGTGCTCGCGCTCCTGAGCGCCTTGACGGTGGGAGCCTCGCCGGCATCAAGCAGCTTCTTGAAGGTCGGCAGATTGGCCTCGGGCAGATGGAAGACAACTTCGATCGGGTCGACCTGGGTGATGGAGACCAGGGCATTTGCCGCGCTGGGCGCCGAGGCCGAACCGCCGACGATGTCGCCGAGCGCCACCTGAACTGCGCCGAGGCGGCCGCTGATCGGGGCTGTGATGCTGGTATAGCTTAGCTGGACCTGGTCGGCATCGACGGTCGCCTGGTCACCGGCAACGGTCGCCTGCGCTGCCTGCTGGGCGGCAAGGGCTTCATCATAAGCCTGCTGGGTGCCAGCCTGCTTGCTGGCAAGATCCTTGGCGCGGTTCATGTCGGCGGTGGCGCTGACCAGCAGGGCGTTGTCCTTGGCAAGGATCGCCTGGTCGCGGGCGAGCTGCGCCCGCAGCGCCCGGTCATCGAGCGAGAACAAGATATCGCCGGCCTTGACCATCTGGCCGTCCTTGACGTGGATAGCGGTGATCTGGCTGGAGATGCGCGCGCCCACCTCGACGACGGCAGGGGATTGCACGTTGCCGAAGGCACTGACAACGACCGGGAATGTACCCTTCTGGGCCGGTGCAACGGCCACCGCGATGGCCCCTCCTCCGTGTCCGCCACTGCGGGCAGTGTCGGTGGCAGGCCGCGATGATGAACCGACACTCGCCATGGCGTCGGTAACGTAGCGCCAGGCGACATTGCCCGCGCCCGACACCGCCAGCAAGACGACCGCCAGCACCAGCGCCACGGCGCCCAGGAAGGTGGATCGGAACTTCGTCATTACGCCGCTCCATCGACAAACCGCTGCGAGACTAGCCGTTGCCTTAAAAAAGGGAAGGCCCGGCCCCCGCAGAGTGAAGCGGCTCCGCCTGCCAATGATCGGCTTCAGCCGGAACAGCTACCGGCATCGGGACCTTCGCATCCTCTTTTGCCGGTGGCACCCGCATCTTCATCTGCTTGAGCATGTAGGAAAATGGCCGGTCCCGGCGAGCAAAATCGTCAATGGTTACCAAGATTTAATTTCGTTCGGCCGCCTCGCGGCCCATGAAACGAACACCTGCATCAGCCTCACGCGAGAGGTGTCCGGCATTTGATCCAGGACAAGGAAAGCTGCCCTCGACCGGGCTAGCGATAATGAGCGGCCATTCCCGCACGCGCCGGAGGACACGACCATGGGCATATCGGCTCTCGAGAGCTGGAAAGTTTGGCATTCGGCAGTCCTCGCTTACCGGGACTGTAAGCAACGTTACGCAGTGATGAAAGAAGTCGATGCGTTCGGACAAGAAGAGGGCAGCCTTATTATTGGCGAATGTGGGTCGAACGGGACCGAGTTGCGGTCGGCAATGGACTACGCATTTGCGTCGCGGGTGTATCTGCCGGAGGCAATGCGGTCGCTGGGCGTAGATGCCGACACGTTTGAGGCCAGCAACGCCAGTTGGCATCGCTCGCTCCGCCGGACATGCATGCTCTGTGCAGAACGCCGGCGTTGTGAAACGGCACTGGCCGCGGGTGCGTTTGAAGCGGCTTACCGAGACTTTTGCGCAAACGGCGCGGATCTGGCGGCGCTGTCATCCGGGAAGAGCGTTGCCCCGCGCTGACAACTGTCGCTTGGTCGTCAGGCTCTTTGTTGACGGGACGTTTGGTTCGACGGGTATCTGGGGGGCTGGTGGTTGAGCTTTTGTCTGGGATCGCGGGGAGGCGGGCGCCGCTGAACGGGGCGCGTGGCAATTTGCGGGCCGTGTTTTTTTTGTTGTGCGGTGTTTTGCTGTCGTGTCTGGCTGGTGTGTGATGTGATCTTGGCGTTGATTTTGTCGTGGCG
>NZ_JAMSHL010000047.1:0-6471 GCF_026521175.1 Aminobacter sp. MET-1
ACATATTAAAACGGGGATAAAACGGTTTTCTTTAGGCCCCAACCCCGGCCCTATTTAATTGGGAACCCACCCCCCCCCCCACCGGGGGCGCGGGGGGGCGCCACCGCGCCCCCCCACCGAAACCGTGCTTACTTGAGCTCGATCTTGGCGCCAGCTGCTTCCAGCTGAGCCTTGAGCTTCTCGGCGTCAGCCTTGGAAACGCCTTCCTTGACGGGCTTCGGAGCGCCTTCAACGAGGTCCTTGGCTTCCTTGAGGCCCAGGCCGGTGATGGCGCGGACTTCCTTGATGACTTCGATCTTCTTGTCGCCGGCCGAAGCCAGGATGACGTCGAATTCGGTCTTCTCTTCGACCGGAGCAGCAGCAGCACCGCCAGCGACGGCAGCAACAGCCACCGGAGCAGCAGCGGAGACGCCCCACTTCTCTTCGAGCAGCTTCGACAGCTCAGCCGCCTCAAGGACGGTCAGGGCCGACAGGTCGTCAACGATCTTTGCGAGATCAGCCATTTTTCTATTCCTTCAATCAGTTCGAACGTGTGTTGATGACAGCGAGGAACGGCCTCATGCCGCCTCGTCCTTCCGGGCGTATGCGCCAAAGACGCGGGCAAGCTGACCTGCCGGCGCGTTGACGACCTGGGCAATCCGGGTAGCCGGCGTGGAAATCATTCCAACCAGCTTTGCGCGCAGCTCGTCGAGCGACGGCAGTGTGGCGAGAGCCTTAACACCGTCGGCGTCGAGCGCGGTCGAGCCCATAGCACCGCCAAGGATGACAAGCTTGTCATTACCCTTGGCGAACTCGGACGCGATCTTTGGCGCAGTGACCGGATCTTCCGAATAGGCAACCAGCGTCTGTCCCTTGAACAGATCGATGATGCCTTCGGAACCCGTGCCCTGAAGAGCGATTTTGGCGAGACGGTTCTTCGCGACTTTGACGGTGCCGCCGGCCTGACCCATCTTCACACGAAGATCGTTCATTTGCGCGACGGTGATACCGGCATAGTGGGCCACGACGACTGATCCGGCGCCCTTGAAGGCGTCGTTCAGGCTCGTGACGAGCTCGCGTTTTTCCGCTCTATCCACTGCCTATCTCCAGTTTGACCCCTGCTCCATTCCCGGAAACAGGGATCGGGTTGCCTTTTGCCGGGCGGGCAATCCAGAAATTCCGGATCACCCGAACGGCGCTCGAGGATCCTGTCCCCTTTTCGCCTGCAACAGCTGGCAAAAGGCAAACACGGTTCGAACCTTTCATTGGAGCGATGCTCCTTTGTCCGGTCTTCACCCGTCTCATGCAGGCCCTTACGAATTAAGGCGAGCCACCTGCAATCTCGGACAGGATTTCGAAAGCTGTTTCCAACTTCCGAAATCCGGGCCCGGAGGCCCGGAATTCTTGTTCAGGATCAGACCGTTGCAGGTCGATCCGAATTCAACTTAGGACGCTGCGAGCGTGCCGAGGTCGAGCTTGAGGCCCGGGCCCATCGTCGAGGTGACGGACACGCGCTTGACGAAGACGCCCTTGGCGCCCGACGGCTTGGCCTTGTTGACCGCATCGGCGAAGGCGCGGATGTTTTCTTCCAGCGCCTTGACGTCGAACGAGACCTTGCCGACGCCGGCATGGATGATGCCAGCCTTCTCGACGCGGAACTCAACAGCGCCGCCCTTCGATGCCTTGACGGCAGCAGCGACGTCGGTGGTGACGGTGCCGACCTTCGGGTTCGGCATCATGCCGCGCGGGCCGAGAACCTTACCGAGACGGCCGACCAGCGGCATCATGTCCGGGGTGGCGATGCAGCGATCGAAGTCGATCTGGCCCTTCTGGACGATCTCGACCAGGTCTTCCGCACCGACGATGTCGGCGCCGGCAGCGCGGGCTTCGTCAGCCTTTGCGTCCTTGGCGAACACGGCGACGCGGACGGTACGGCCCGTGCCATTCGGCAGGTTGACCACGCCGCGGACCATCTGGTCAGCATGACGGGGATCGACGCCGAGGTTCATGGCGACTTCGATGGTCTCATCGAACTTCACCGACGAACGAGCCTTCAGCAGCTCGAGAGCTTCGCCGAGGCCGTAGGCGTGGTTCGGATCGATGCCCTCGCGGGACTTGGAAACGCGCTTTGCAATCTTAGCCATGATCTCAGCCCACCACTTCCAGGCCCATCGAACGGGCAGAGCCTTCAACCATCTTGATGGCGGCTTCGACGTCGTTCGCGTTCAGGTCCTTCATCTTGGTCTCGGCGATCTCACGCACCTTGGCGCGGCTGATCTCGCCAGCCTTGACCTTGCCCGGCTCCTTGGAGCCCGACTTCAGGTTGGCGGCCTTCTTCAGGAAGTAGCTCACCGGCGGCGTCTTCATGACGAAGGTGAACGACTTGTCCTGATAATAGGTGATCACGACCGGGATCGGCGACCCCTTCTCGAGCTCCTGGGTCTGCGCGTTGAACGCCTTGCAGAACTCCATGATATTGATGCCACGCTGACCAAGCGCCGGGCCGATCGGGGGCGACGGCGTCGCCGAACCCGCGGAAACCTGGAGCTTGAGCTGGCCTGCTATTTTCTTAGCCATCTCTTTCCTGCTTTCGTTTTACGCCGGATGAACCGGCAGTTGCAGTTCGGTGGTGCGAAAAAGGCAACCGGCTAAGCCGCCTCTTCTCCCACCATGCTTGCGTCAGGCATGCGCCCGACGCTGCCTGCCACCGAAACCGGCGACAGGCGTCTTCGGTCAGCCCTTCTCGACCTGACCGAATTCAAGATCGACAGGCACGGCGCGCCCGAAGATCGAAACTTCCACCTTGAGGCGCGCGCGCTCTTCGTCGACTTCCTGAACGAAGCCGTTGAACGAGGCGAACGGACCGTCGGAGACGCGAACCGCCTCGCCGATCTCGAAGGTAACCGAAGGCTTCGGACGCTCGACGCCTTCCTGAACCTGATTCAGGATGCGCTGGGCCTCACTCTCGGTGATCGGCACAGGCTTCGAATCGCCAAGGAAACCAGTGACCTTCGGGGTGTTCTTCACAAGCGAGAACACGGCGTCCGTCAGATTGGCCTTGAGCAGCACATAGCCCGGGAAGAACTTGCGCTCGGCATCGACCTTGCGGCCGCGACGAACCTCAACGACCTTCTCGGTCGGAACGACGATCTGCTCGATCTGGTCGCTCAGGCCCTTCTGCTTGGCCTTGTGCTCGATGTCCTCGGCGACCTTCTTTTCGAAGTTCGAGTAGGCGTGGACGATATACCAGCGCGCGGTCATCTCAGAAATCTCTCCGTATTCGCAGCCTTAGCGGCCCATGCCCAGGATCTGCTCGACCGCAAAGGCCATCAGCTGATCGGCGGCAAAAAAGAAGATCATCGCAACGGCCGCAAAGCCCAGCACCATGACGGTGGAGATGATCGTCTCGCGCCGCGACGGCCACGTCACCTTCGCCGTTTCCGACCTTACCTGCTGCAGAAAGGTGAAGGGGTTCGTGGTTTTCGCCATGTGCCGCTCTGCTTTCAACGTCCGTTGACCGGACTTCTGGATGATCCCGTGACCGGGAGATATTGCCGCAAGAACCGAACACGCGCCGAATCAGCGCAAATATTCCGCCCATGCAATTCGGACGCGTAAAGCCGGTTTCCCAGCCCCACGCGCCGCGTGTCTGTTTCGCCTACATAGAGCCGATTCTCTTTCCACGCAAGTGGCAGGAACCTTCACTACGTTTGAACGCTGCATCAGGACCATCCAGTCGTCCCGTCCCAGCTATAGAAAGTCTGTTATGCCTGAATAAGCGAATTCTGGCAAGACTGGCACGGGCAGCAGGGCTCGAACCTACGACCTGCGGTTTTGGAGACCGCCGCTCTACCAACTGAGCTATGCCCGTGCATTGCGCCGCGCATCAATTGCGCAGCACCGGCTTCCTAAGGATTTCCACGGCGTCTGTAAAGAGTGGATTGCAGCTTGTTGTGAACATTCACCGCGACGACGCTAGGCTGCCTGACATGGCAGTCCCCGCCCCCGTCCGCACATGGGCCCTGCGCACCGCAGCATCGCCTTCACAACTGGGTCAAGCACCGCGTTCAAGCAGCTTGCGCTGCCTGAAATCTTTCGCCGCTATCAGTCCAGCTAGCGCGCAAATGGCAAGCTCCAGCGCAAAGGTCCAATGCAGCACGAAGCTCAGGATCCAGTGCGGATAGGCAGCCGGAATGGGCACGAGTTCCACCGCCCGCTCGTCGAACGGCATCAGCCAGAACATCGGCGCGGTCACGGAATCGAGAATCATGTGCGACAGTACGGCAAGGAAGAAGATTGCAGCCGCAGCCCTCCAGCGCGGCGCCACGACCGCAACAAACGGGACGACCAGCACAGCGATCAAAGCCCAAAACAGCGGCCAATGCGTCGGATAGGTACGGTGATGGACGCCACCATCGTCGACGAACCAGAACCAGGCGGTATCGAAGTCGGGAGCAACGCTACCGACAAGGGCGGCAAGCATCAGCCCCGGCGCCTTGGGCGCAGCACTCCGGGCGACCGAGCCGATGATGTAGCCAGCCGGCAAATGTGCGATCAGCATGATGCCCTCCTCCTTGCCCGCAATCTTCCGTCCTATTGCGGCGCGAAAAGGTTCAGATTTCGGTCCTTTGAGGTCGCTACCGGCAGAGATACGATAGGTACGCACCGTCGCTACTGGGAAAACGCACTGCCGGCCATGCGGCAGTTTCCGGGCATTGGCAGCCGTGTGCAAATCTCACCATCAACCACCACATCGACCGAGCCACCCTGGCTCAAAAGCTTGGCTTGGATCAGACGGAACTGCCAGTAGTCGTCCAGCTCGCGTGTCGGGCGCACTCTTGCAAGCTCAGCATCCATGCCCATCTGATCGACATAGGAAGCTACTGCCTTGTTTCTTGCCAGATCTTCCCAGCCCAGCAGGACGCCGTTTCCGGCGAGCCGCACCCGTCCAGCTGAAAGGATCAGCACGCAGCTGCCGATGCATTCGCCCCCGCCCGAGGTGGCATTCCCGAAGTAAGGCGTGCCTTCTGCCCCCCTACCCGTACAATCCTTGTCACGTGGCTTGCAACCGACGAAGAAGGTACTGCCGATGGCAACGTCCAGGCCGCTCTTGCGAATGAGGCGCCCCATTTCCATCGTAGCGGTCATGTCGCCTCCAGCTGTCGAGACGACCAAGGGTAACTTGCGATCGCCGAGCGCGGCCAGCATTGCCTGAAGGCGAACCGCAGCCTCGGCATCAATTGGCCCTTCGGCCGAAATCCACTCAGGGCAGCCTGGTTCGCAACCGGCTTCACTCGAGCGCACGACGGCGAACCACATTGCTTCTCCCTCCGGCACAAGTGCCTTCGGATATGCTGACGGCGGCATCTTGGCACCCGGCGCCAGAATGCAGTTTGCGGCGGGTGCAGCGCCCTTGCAGTTCTCGATGCTTACCAGCACATCAGTGGCATCGAGGCTGGTTATGAGGTTCATGTTGAGCATCTCGACAGGCGCGAGCTGACGCATCTCGGCAGCAGGCGTACTCTGCCCCGCCTCGTACATGGCCTCCTTCACGCCCATCTCCTTGTAGTAGGCCAGCATCTTCGCCGTGAAGGCCTTGCCCATCTTGGTCGTGGTGTAACTGCCGACGTTCTTGCGGCCGACGACCTTGCGGCTGACGGTCTTCTTCTTGCCCTTCACGATCCGATAGGTCTCGCGATAGGTGATCTTCTGCTGGGTCACGTAAGACGTCACCTGATGGACGCCCATATAGGCCCATTGGCCGACATGCCTGCGAACGCCGCCCGCAAACATCATCGAGCAGGCCGAGGCGCAGTAGGCGCCGGCCGAGTACAGGGCGCCGGAATAGATTCCCTTCCTGGCCGGGTCGAGCTTGCAGTTCTGGCCGGGCGCACATTCGACAAAACGCGTAAGTCCCACGCCGATGTCGAGCTTGCGCGCCCGCAGGATTCGGCCCAGCTCCCAGGCCGCCTCGACATGGCCGCCTGGCGAGGTGACGATCACAGGCAGCCGCTTGTCGCCGAGCTTCTTGAGGAATTTCTTGAGTTCGCCGGGCGTCGCACGCACGATCGCGCCTTCAGCCGAAATCCATTCCGGACAAAAGGGCTCGCACCCCGGAGAAGAGCTGCGCACGACAACAAAGCGCATCGGCGGCCCCATGTCGTCCTCGGCGGGCTTGCTCTTGGCCGCCTGCGCCGACGCAGCTGATTGTAGCGCGAAGGCGATTGCGAGCATGCAAGTAAGGACGATTCCCCGCCAGATCTCGCGCAAGTCCTGCCCCATGGAGCCCCCACGATCCATCCGATGTCACGTAGAGCGATAGTAATGCGGGATCGAAGACTTGCAACGTGCCGGCTCCAAAAACAAAAAGGGCGGCCCGAAGGCCGCCCTTGATGCATTCGACGCTGAAAGCGCCGATTATTCTTTGATCGAAGCGACGATGCCGGCGCCGACGGTGCGGCCGCCTTCACGGATAGCGAAGCGCAGCTTCTC
>NZ_JAMSHL010000048.1:0-2500 GCF_026521175.1 Aminobacter sp. MET-1
TTTTTTTGTTGTGCGGTGTTTTGCTGTCGTGTCTGGCTGGTGTGTGATGTGATCTTGGCGTTGATTTTGTCGTGGCGTTGATGGTGTGGTCTTCAACGTCAAACGCCCGCGTGGTTTTCACCAAGCGGGCGTTTTATGATTTGGTTGCGGGGGTTGGATTTGAACCAACGACCTTCAGGTTATGAGCCTGACGAGCTACCGGGCTGCTCCACCCCGCGCCATCGGACTTTTGCCGGAGGCAAAATGTCCTTGTTTGGGCGTTATCGGACTTTTGCCTTGGGCAAAATGTCCTTGTTTCTGTGCTTTGCCAACAGAAAGGGCCGCTTACGCGGCCCGTTGGTCCCGTTGGCGGGCCATTTTGTAAAGAGAAGATTGATTGACCGACATCGCGTTGCGATGTTTTTACATGCCCTTGGCAGACCTGGCAGCGACTTACTCTCCCGCGTCTTGAGACGAAGTACCATCAGCGCTGGAGCGTTTCACGGCCGAGTTCGGAATGGGATCGGGTGCAGCCGCTCCGCCATAACCACCAGGTCGGCAAAAGGCATGTATTCGAGAAGCTTTTGGAGCGAACAGGGTTTTTGAGTAGTCTCTACTCTCTATTCGCTGGTCTTTGTCGTGCCGTTGATCGCGTTAGCGATGAACATAAGTAATGAGAACGATCAAGCCTATCGAACTATTAGTACCGGTAAGCTTCATGCGTTGCCGCACTTCCACACCCGGCCTATCAACGTGGTCGTCTTCCACGGTTCTCAGGGAATACTCGTTTTAAGGTGGGTTTCCCGCTTAGATGCCTTCAGCGGTTATCCCGTCCGGATATAGCTACCCTGCTATGCGGCTGGCGCCACAACAGGTCCACCAGAGATCCGTCCATCCCGGTCCTCTCGTACTAGGGACAGATCCTTTCAATATTCCTACACCCACGGCAGATAGGGACCGAACTGTCTCACGACGTTCTGAACCCAACTCACGTACCGCTTTAAATGGCGAACAGCCATACCCTTGGGACCTGCTCCAGCCCCAGGATGCGATGAGTCGACATCGAGGTGCCAAACAACCCCGTCGATATGGACTCTTGGGGGTCATCAGCCTGTTATCCCCGGCGTACCTTTTATCCGTTGAGCGATGGCCCTTCCACACGGGACCACCGGATCACTATGACCGACTTTCGTCTCTGCTCGACTTGTCAGTCTCGCAGTCAGGCAGGCTTATGCCATTGCACTCAGCGAACGATTTCCGACCGTTCTGAGCCCACCATCGCGCGCCTCCGTTACTCTTTAGGAGGCGACCGCCCCAGTCAAACTACCCACCATACATTGTCCCGGACCCGGATAACGGGCCGCGGTTAGACATCCATAGAGATAAGGGTGGTATTTCAAGGGTGGCTCCACCAAGGCTGGCGCCCTGGCTTCAAAGCCTACCACCTATCCTACACATGCCACTACGAATGCCAATGTAAAGCTATAGTAAAGGTGCACGGGGTCTTTCCGTCTAACCGCAGGAACCCCGCATCTTCACGGGGAATTCAATTTCACTGAGTCTATGCTGGAGACAGCGGGGAAGTCGTTACGCCATTCGTGCAGGTCGGAACTTACCCGACAAGGAATTTCGCTACCTTAGGACCGTTATAGTTACGGCCGCCGTTTACTGGGGCTTCGATTCAAAGCTTGCACCTCTCCTCTTAACCTTCCAGCACCGGGCAGGCGTCAGACCCTATACGTCGTCTTGCGACTTCGCAGAGCCCTGTGTTTTTGATAAACAGTCGCTACCCCCTGGTCTGTGCCACCCTCTTACGGTTGCCCGCAAAAGGGTCACGCTTCTTCCGAAGTTACGCGTGCAATTTGCCGAGTTCCTTCAGCATAGTTCTCTCAAGCGCCTTGGTATACTCTACCAGTCCACCAGTGTCGGTTTCGGGTACGGTCTATAAGTGGGAGCTATTTCCTGGAACCGCTCCGCTGCCGGGATCAATCCAATAAGACCCGACAACTTGTGCGATCCGTCACTACCCACAGGCCCACGAATATTAACGTGGTTCCCATCGTCTACGCATTTCTGCCTCGACTTAGGGGCCGGCTAACCCTGCTCAGATTAGCTTTAAGCAGGAACCCTTGGACTTTCGGCGGGGGTGTCTCTCACACCCCTTACGTTACTCATGTCAGCATTCGCACTTCTGATACCTCCACCGCCCCTCACAGGTACGGCTTCACTGGCTTACAGAACGCTCCGCTACCGCTTGCAGCAAGCTGCAAACCCTAAGCTTCGGTGTATGGCTTTAGCCCCGGTACATTTTCGGCGCAAAGACCCTTATTTAGACCAGTGAGCTGTTACGCTTTCTTTAAATGATGGCTGCTTCTAAGCCAACATCCTGGTTGTTTTGGGATCCTCACATCCTTTCCCACTTAGCCATAACTTGGGGACCTTAGCTGTAGGTCAGGGTTGTTTCCCTTTTCACGACGGACGTTAGCACCCGCCGTGTGTCTGCCGACTAGTACTCCTGGGT
>NZ_JAMSHL010000049.1:0-4517 GCF_026521175.1 Aminobacter sp. MET-1
CGCCCGGGCGGGGGGGGGGGGTGGCGTGGGTGTATTTTAAAACCGCGGGGGGGGGGGGGGGGGGGGGGGCGCCGGGGGGGGGGGGGGGGGGGCCCCCCCCCCCCCCCCGCCACTCTTTCTTACTCGGCAGCGTCCGGAAGGCGCTGCTGGGTGTCGTCGAGCTTGGTGTTCTCCAGCTCGACGTTGAGGCCGAGCGAGCGCATTTCCTTGACGAGAACGTTGAAGCTCTCGGGGATGCCCGCTTCGAACGTGTCGTCGCCGCGCACGATTGCCTCGTAGACCTTGGTACGGCCGGCGACGTCGTCCGACTTCACCGTCAGCATTTCCTGCAGCGTGTAGGCCGCACCGTAGGCTTCGAGTGCCCAGACCTCCATTTCGCCGAAGCGCTGACCGCCGAACTGCGCCTTACCGCCCAGCGGCTGCTGGGTGACGAGCGAGTACGGGCCGATCGAACGGGCGTGGATCTTGTCGTCGACCAGGTGGTGAAGCTTGAGCATGTAGATGTAGCCCATGGTCACCTTGCGGTCGAACGGCTCGCCCGTACGTCCGTCGTAGAGCTGCGACTGGCCCGAGGTGTGCAGACCCGCCTGGGACAGCATCTCGTTGATGTTGGCCTCGTGCGCACCGTCGAACACCGGGGTCGCGATGGAGACGCCGCGCTTCATCTGATCGCCAAGGCGAACGATGGACTCGTCGTCGTAGTCGCGGACCGGCTCGTTGCGGTCGTTGTCGGGGATGATGCTCTCGATCGTCTGGCGAAGCGGCTTGATGTCGCCGCTCTGCTTGTACGCTTCGATGAGCTCACCGATCTTCCTGCCCATGCCGGCGCAAGCCCAGCCGAGATGGGTTTCGAGGATCTGACCGACGTTCATGCGCGAAGGCACGCCCAGCGGGTTGAGCACGATGTCGGCGTGCGTTCCGTCTTCGAGGAACGGCATGTCCTCGACAGGAACGATGCGCGACACGACACCCTTGTTGCCGTGACGGCCGGCCATCTTGTCGCCGGGCTGCATCTTACGCTTCACCGCGACGAAGACCTTGACCATCTTCATGACGCCGGGGGGCATCTCGTCGCCGCGCTGCACCTTTTCGACCTTGTCCATGAAGCGCTGCTCGAGCTGCTTCTTGGAGTCGTCGTACTGGCCGCGCAGAGCTTCAAGCTCACCCTGCATCTTCTCGTCTTCGACGGCGAACTGCCACCACTGCGAACGCGGGTAGTCGACAAGCGTCTCCCGAGCCAGCGTAGAGCCCTTCTTGAAGCCCTTCGGTCCGGCAATCGCGTCCTTGCCGACGAGCATGTCGCTCAGACGGCTGTAGACGTTGCGGTCGAGGATCGCCTGTTCGTCGTCGCGGTCCTTTGCGAGACGCTCGATTTCCTCGCGCTCGATCGCCATCGCGCGCTCGTCCTTCTCCACGCCGTGGCGGTTGAAGACGCGCACTTCGACGACCGTACCGTAGGTTCCGGGCGGCATACGCATGGAGGTGTCACGGACGTCGGACGCCTTTTCACCGAAGATGGCGCGCAGAAGCTTCTCTTCCGGCGTCATCGGGCTTTCGCCCTTCGGCGTGATCTTGCCGACCAGGATGTCGCCCGGCTGAACCTCAGCGCCGATATAGACGATACCGGCTTCGTCGAGGTTCTTCAGCGCTTCTTCCGAGACGTTCGGAATGTCGCGCGTGATTTCCTCAGGCCCAAGCTTGGTGTCGCGCGCCATGACCTCGAACTCCTCGATGTGGATCGAGGTGAAGACGTCGTCGGCCACAATACGCTCGGAGAGCAGGATCGAGTCCTCGTAGTTGTAGCCGTTCCACGGCATGAACGCGACGAGCACGTTCCGGCCGAGCGCCAGATCGCCGAGATCGGTCGACGGACCGTCAGCAATGATGTCGCCCTTGTTGACCCGGTCACCCATACGCACCAGCGGACGCTGGTTGATGCAGGTGTTCTGGTTCGAACGCTGGAACTTCATCAGGCGGTAGATGTCGACGCCGGACTTGCCGGCCTCGAGGTCTTCCGTCGCACGGATGACGATACGGGTCGCATCGACCTGATCGACGATACCGCCGCGGCGCGCACCGATCGCAGCACCCGAGTCACGGGCGACGATCGGCTCCATGCCGGTGCCGACGAACGGAGCCTCGGCGCGCACCAGCGGCACGGCCTGACGCTGCATGTTCGAGCCCATCAGAGCGCGGTTGGCGTCGTCGTTTTCCAGGAACGGGATCAGCGCGGCAGCGACCGACACCATCTGCTTCGGCGAAACGTCCATCAAGTCGACGTTTTCGCGCGGCGCCATCATCACTTCGCCGGCGTTACGGCAAATGACGAACTCGTCGACGAAATGGCCGTTCTTGTCGAGCTCGGCGTTGGCCTGGGCAACGAAGTGCTTGGCCTCTTCCATAGCCGACAGGTAGACCACGTCGTTGGTCAGCTTGCCGTCGACGATCTTGCGGTACGGGCTCTCGATGAAGCCGTACTTGTTGACACGTGCGAAGGTGGCCAGCGAGTTGATCAGACCGATGTTCGGGCCTTCCGGCGTTTCGATCGGGCAGATACGGCCGTAGTGCGTCGGGTGAACGTCGCGGACTTCGAAACCGGCGCGCTCGCGGGTCAGACCACCGGGTCCAAGCGCCGAAAGACGACGCTTGTGGGTGATTTCCGAGAGCGGGTTGGTCTGGTCCATGAACTGCGACAGCTGCGACGAACCGAAGAACTCGCGCACCGCAGCAGCCGCGGGCTTGGCGTTGATCAGGTCCTGCGGCATCACCGTGTCGATCTCGATCGAGGACATACGCTCCTTGATCGCGCGCTCCATGCGGAGCAGGCCGACGCGGTATTGGTTTTCCATAAGCTCGCCGACCGAACGGACACGGCGGTTGCCGAGGTTGTCGATGTCGTCGATCTCGCCCTTGCCGTCGCGCAGTTCGACCAGCGTCTTGACCACGGCAAGGATGTCTTCCTTGCGCAGCACACGAACGGTGTCAGCGGCGTCGAGTTCGAGACGCATGTTCATCTTGACGCGGCCGACGGCCGACAGGTCGTAGCGCTCGGCGTCGAAGAACAGCGAGTTGAACATCGCTTCGGCGGTGTCGATGGTGGGCGGCTCGCCCGGACGCATGACACGATAGATGTCGAACAGAGCGTCCTGGCGGCTCTCGTTCTTGTCCACGGCCAGCGTGTTGCGGATGTAGCCGCCGACGTTGATGTGGTCGATGTCGAGGATGTTGATTTCTTCCTCGCCAGCCGCCAGCAGCGTCTTCAGCGTCTTCTCATCGATCTCGTCGCCGGCCTCCAGATAAATCTCGCCGGTGGCATAGTTGACGATGTCCTCAGCGAGGTAGCTGCCGAAAAGATCGTCTTCCGTCGCCTTGATCGCCTTCAGACCCTTTTCGGCAAGCTGCTTGGCCTGACGCGCGGTGATCTTCTTGCCGGCTTCGACAACGATCTCGCCAGTGTCGGCGTCAACCAGGTCGCCAACAGCCTTGAGGCCGCGGAAACGATCGACCGAGAACGGAATGCGCCAGTGGTCGCCCGACTTCTTGTAGGTGATCTTGTTGTAGAAGGTCGACAGGATCTCTTCGCCGTCCATGCCGAGCGCCATCAGCAGCGACGACACCGGGATCTTGCGGCGGCGGTCGATACGGGCGTGGACGATGTCCTTGCTGTCGAACTCGATGTCGAGCCACGAGCCGCGATAGGGGATGACGCGCGCGGCAAACAGAAGCTTGCCCGAGGAGTGCGACTTGCCCTTGTCATGGTCGAAGAACACACCAGGCGAACGGTGCATCTGCGAGACGATGACACGCTCGGTGCCGTTGACGATGAAGGTGCCGTTGGACGTCATGAGCGGCATGTCGCCCATGTAGACGTCCTGCTCCTTGATGTCCTTGATCGACTTCGCGCCGGTATCCTCGTCGATATCGAACACGATCAGGCGCAGCGTCACCTTCAGTGGCGCAGCGAAAGTCAGGTCGCGCTGACGGCATTCGTCAACGTCGAACTTCGGTGCTTCGAACTCGTACTTGACGAACTCCAGCATCGAGGCGCCGGAGAAGTCGGAGATCGGGAAGACCGACTTGAAAACGGCCTGCAGGCCCTCATCCGGACGTCCGCCCTTGGGCTCGTCCACCATCAGGAACTGGTCATAGGATGCCTTCTGAACCTCGATCAGGTTCGGCATCTCCGCAACTTCGGGGATCTTTCCGAAGAACTTGCGTACGCGTCTGCGGCCATTGAAAGTCTGGGTCTGGGCCATCGTCGCTCCTTGCTGCCTTCTTGGGGTGAGCTTCGCTACTGCTCACCTTGCATACGAGCCGCCTTGGCGGCCTATTCAAAACGGGCGAAAACCCGTTTCCTGAAGGCCGCAACCCGGCCCTCAGGAAATAGGTTCCCTCTCATCCCCCGAACACGGGAGCCGGGGGGGGGGGCCCCCGGCGCCCCCCCCAACCCCCCCCACAATTATATCTTTATTTGTGCCACAGGATAAAACACTATCCTATACATTAATGGGGGCCCC